>WAJW01000120.1 GCA_015523685.1 Archaeoglobaceae archaeon | reverse complement strand
GGGGGAATAAGTCGTATATCGTATCTCCGAATATCTCCTCAGCCTCTTCTCTTTTGAGTTCGTGAATTATTATCTCAGCATTCTCCTTTATTTTTTGGTTTGAAAGTTCTTCAATCTTTCTTATTTCATCTTCCTCTGGCTTTCTGTTGAATTTCACTGTCAATCTACCTTTATCTCCCTTTACAAAAACACCGGCAGTCCACATGGCCTGATCTCCTAAAACCTTTACCACCGCACCCTTTAAAATATGTAGTGCAGTATGGGTTTTTGTTTCCTCATCCATACCGAAACCTCTATGCATAATGTTATCAATGTTCTTAATCAATGTGTCGGTTGTTTGATTTTTAAAGGTAAAGGTATTCACTAATACAATTTTATACAACTTTACTGACACTGTTTAAACCTCCATTATCTTGATTAAAAATGCATTCAAGACTGTGAATTTAAGCACCAACTTTCTCTTATAGTTTCTCGGTATAGGTAGGTAACTTTATCCCACCCTCTTTAAGGTTTATATCATCTTTAAATTCTTGAATAAGACTGGGAATGAAGATATTTTCACTTTTTCGTTTATATAAACATGATTAAGCTTAGAATAACTCGTTAAATAAGTCTGGAGAGGAATATGTTTAACTTACGAAAAGTGCCTAATTGTTTGATATATATTGCCAAATAGATTATATGGAAAATTGTTTTATTTAATTATTAGTAATGTGAAATCCATGACCCAAAGATTTGTAGTAAGTTTAGATGCAGGAGGTACGATGACAGATACTTTCATAGTTGATGAAGAAGGTAAATTCGGGGAGGTAGGTAAAGCTCTTACTAATAGAGAAGATGAGTCGGCGAGTTTTATCGAGTCAATTAACGATGCAGCCGGATATCTAAAGTTAGAAGAGAAGGAGATATTAAGTGGTGCGATTACATGTATCTATACTGGAACAGGAATGCTGAACACGATATTAACAAGAACTGGATTAAAAACCGGACTTTTAATTACAAAAGGATTCGAGGATTACTTAATTCTAAGTCGAGGTCAGAGATGGTTAGGCAAATCGTACCATCAGATAATCCATTTTGCAGAAAGATGGAAAACCGAGCCATATGTAGAAAAAAAATTAATTAAGGGTATTGGAGAGAGGATAAATATTTTTGGAGAGGTAGTCATCCCTATAAATAAGGATGAGGTGGCCAACTCTGTCAGAGAATTGATGGACAATGGTGTTGAAAGTATTGGAATAGTCTTCTTGAATTCTCATATAAATCCAACACATGAGATTGAAGCAAAAAATATAGCCATGGAGATTGTAGAAAAAGAGATCCCGATATATTGCTCATCTGAATTAATGCCTGTTATCAGGGAATATTCAAGACTTTACAGCACGTTAATACAATGCTATGCAGCTGAACCTGTTCGTAAGCAATTATTGAATATAGAAGAAAAAGCGAGGAAAAATGGCTACGAGAAGCGGTTATTAACAGTTCTCTCTTATGGTGGGTTAGCTGATGTTAGATATCCGAGAATGTTTGAAACATTGCTATCTGGTCCAGTCGGAGGAATTATGGGATCCAAATACATTGCAGATATTGTAGGCTTAAAAAATATTGTATGTTGTGATTTAGGTGGCACGAGTTTTGATGTGGGGTTGGTTGTAGAAGGTTATATTCCTATAAAAAGAGAACCAATTTTCCACAATTTCATGCTAAATCTACCGATGATCGATATAGATTCAATTGCATCAGGAACAGGGACTGTTTTGAAAATAGACCCTATAAGCAAGAGGATTATTCTAGGCCCAGAAAGTGCTGGCGCAAAGGTGGGCATATGTTACGAATTTGACAGACCCACAATTTCAGATTGCGATCTGATCTTGGGGTATTTAAATCCTGATTATTTCATTGGTGGTAAAATAAAATTGAATAAAAAGGACTCGGAGAATGCACTTAGTAGCATTGCAGAGGAGTTAGGGGTGGAAGTATACGATTTCGCCTTTGGAGTACTCGAACTCTTGCATACTCAGACAAGAGGTGCTATTTTAAGTAGGTTAACAGGTAGAGGATTCTCACCATCTGAATTTGCTGCAATATTCTATGGTGGGAGTGGTCCAATGCACCTTTGGGGCATTTCTAAAAATGTTCCCTTCACAGATGTTATTACTGTCCCTTGGGCAGCAGCATTTTCAGCTTTTGGTATAGCCACAGCAGATTATTTACATAGATTGCATTCTTCAACATACGCTGAAATCCCACATAATGCAGATGATGAGACAAAATTAAAGGCAGGGGAGATGATAAATCCAGTATGGGAGAAACTAGAGCAAGAGGCATATAATTTATTCAAAATGGAAGGATATACTGACGAAGAAGTGAGGTTGAAACATTTTGTTTATTGCAGATACAAGGGTCAGTTGGAAGATTTTGAAGCACAGACATCTGTGAGTAGAATTACAAAACCTGAAGATGTTGATAAGATAATACAAGACTTTGAAAAGGCATATGGAGCGTTATATCCGGAGGCCATGAAATTTCCTGAAGCTGGTTATCTAATTACAGAAGTTGCCATAGCTGCTTATGTGGACCTTCCTAAACCAAAAATAACGAAATATGAGCTTGAGGGAGAATCTCCAAAGGATGCTTATAAAGATACAAGGGAAGTATACTTTGAAGATAAGTGGTATGAATTCAATATATTTGAAATGAAAGAGCTGAAACCCGGGAATGTCGTGGTAGGACCCTCAATTATAGAACATCCAGCAACTACACTGGTTGTCCCTCCAGATAATAGGATCAGGATGGATGAATACAGATTGATACATTTCATGGGGAGGTGAATGATTTATGGGAATAGGGTGGAACGGAAAGAGTTTGAGAGAAATGTTAGATGAATATGAAGCAAAGTCTGAAAGTGGCTATTACTACGGCATAGAAGAACTTAAATTAAGAGAGGATGATTTTTTCAAATATGAAAGGTTCTATTATAGACTGCTCAATGCAACTTTAGAGGCGAGAGAGAGGGTAAAATTTGCATGTGCATCTCCAGGAACAAGGGAACTTGGAGAACTATTATTTCTTGTTCATGCTCCGGAAGGTGAGGCAGCTGCAATTAGCCTTGGTTTAATGGCACATGTTACAGTTGTAGAGAACGTTATAAAGACAATTATAAGAGAAAACTATGAGGAAACTGTTGGAATAAGAGATGGAGATATATTTGTTGACAATGACCCCTATACAGGGGGTGCACACCCTGCAGATTCAAGATTAATTGTGCCAGTATTTCATGAGGGAGAACTGATTTGTTGGGTTGGCTCAATATCTCATGAACTTGAGATTGGTGGAGGGACCCCAGGATCCTTCAATCCCTTTGCTGTCGAGTCATTTACCTGTGGTGAGAGAATAAGTGTTGAAAGAGTGGGTGAAAAAAATCAATTTTATCCATGGTTTATAAGGAGGTTAAGGAGAAATAGCAGAGCTCCAGATTTATGGATATTGGATGAAAGAGCTAAATTATCTGGATGTTTGATCATAAAAGAGAGAATAAAGGAGATTATAGAGGAATTTGGAGTGGATTACTTTAAGCAAGCACTGAGGGAATTGATAGAAGAGGGTAGAAGAGATATGGAAGCCAGAATAAAGAGGCAGTTAGTTCCCGGAAAGTACAGGATACCGCATTTTTGCCCTGTATTGTATAAAGGAGAAGGAGTTCCACCCCACGCAGACAGGGATTACATAATTCACCTTCCTCTGGAGATTGAGATAACTCCGGAAGCTAAGATAATATTTAGCTATGAGGGAGCGAGCAGGTGGGGTTGGCATTCGTTCAACATGTATCCGGGAGCTCTCGAAAGCGCTCTTTGGTTAAGTTTGATTGAAACTCTCCTTTACGATGGAAGGGTGACCTCTGGTGGAAAACTTCAAACAGAACTAATTAGGCCAATTGGATCCATAACAAATCCGGACTATCCATATGCTGGGGATGGGATTCCTTGGGTTATTTTAACGGGGGAGATTTCAATGTCTTCACTGGCAATCTACCTTGCTCAGTTTGCGAGAGGATACATTGAAGAATGTATTGAGATTGGAGCCAATTGGGCTTCATTAGAGGGTGGAGGGATAACAAGATTTGGAACCTCTTTCGGATTCACGAATTTTGAATTTTCTGCCTGTGCACAGGGAGCAAGACCAATAGAGGATGGATTGGTTGCTGCAGCTGCTCCTTGGATGCCTGAGACAGATACTGGAAATGCTGAGATATGGGAGATTGTTCTCAATACCGCATCTTACCTCTATAGAGGGGTTATTAGAAATTCATGCGGACACGGAAAGTTTATTGGAGGGCCTGCTTGGGGATCTTTATGGGTTTCCTGGAAGCCAACAGTCTTTACAATTGTTGCGAGTGGGTCTTTTTCTGGTATGATCTCATATCAACCATTTGGGCTTATGGGCGGATATCCGGCGCCCAGCTGGTCCTTTTTTATAATTAGAAATCCAGAGATATTTGAAAAGATTTCCAATGGCGAAATCTACCCAGGGATTGTCGAACTATTTGAACACACTAAAAACAAGGGGCTTGATGAAGAAATAGAAGTTAGAAAAGGATTTGCAAATTCTAGAATGGCCCAAGATAGGTCCATTTTTGGTATCATATACGGGGGAGGAGTTGGATATGGAGATCCTATTGAAAGAGATCCAGAAAAGGTGGCAGAGGATGTAAACAATGGAATCATTACTGAAGAAGTTGCTAAAAATGTATATGGGGTTGTTTTAGAATATGATGAATCAAAAGGGGTTTATTCAGTAAATCCAGATGAGACCGTTGAAATGAGAAGTAAAATTCGCGAAAATAGGAAAAAGAGAGGTAGGCCAGTAAAGGAATGGTGGATGGAGGAAAGAAAAAAGATTAAAGAGGGTAAATTACCCCCTTATGCAATAGAGATGTACAAGGAGTGTATTGAATTTTCCGAGAAATTCAGAGATGAATTTACAAAATTCTGGCAAATATCTGAAAAAGATATCATGGGGTGATATAAATGGTGGAATATTCTTCAGAGGTTATAGAAAAATTGCTGAAAGGAGAATTGCCAATTTCAGAGATACAAAAAATGCAAATGGAGCCCAAAGATCCGGACAGATTTGATAAATACATCAAAGCGCTTAAACAGCATGTTGACTGGGACGATGAAATATTGATGAGAATACATGAACATCTGTACATCATAAAAAAAGAGAACAATTATGTTGTAAAATGCTCGTGTGGACATGAATTTGGAGATTATAGGGAAAACTGGAAGTTAAAAGCATTAATATTTGTAAGGGATCGTAATGAGCTGGAAGAACTATATCCAGAGCCTCTAACTCCTGAATGGTCAGAACTAAGGGAATTTTATTGCCCCAATTGTGCTACATTACTGTGGACAGAGGCATTAATTCCTGGTTATCCAATAAATTTCGATTTTCTGCCAGATATAAAGGCATTCTTTCAGGAATGGCTGAATAAAACTCTCGAAAATGTACCGGAATTTAAGGATTTAAGTTCAGAAGTGACAGAAAGCTGGGCCAAAAATGAATAGGGAGAATAAATCGGAATACATTGAACTCTACGACGGGATTAGAATAAAAATCCTGATTTCAAAAGAGGATGGAGCAAATTTTGATTTATGTATATTAGAGATGGACTCTGGAACCGAAGCTCCACTACATAAACATGAAGAGGATGAAGCTTTTTATATTCTCTCTGGAGAACTTGAGTTTCATCTGGGTGAGAGAAAGGTTAAGGCAACACAGGGAGATCACATCTATGTACCTAAAGGGTTGAACCATAGTGCATTCAATCTAGCCAAAAACAAAGTCAAAGCTATTGTTGTACACAATCCCCCACGGTTCTGATTTAATATACTTCATTCACCCATGATTTAATCATATTCTTTCTAGTGTGAACCATTTTTTAAATCAGTCTTATAGTTATTTCATTTTTTTAAATTATCATCTCCAAAATAAACAGAGTTGTGTTTAATAACATTTATACATGAAAAATTAAAAGGATATGTATATGAGGGCAGCATTGCTTCATGAACCAAATTCACCTCTTGAGATAAAGGATATCGATATTCCAGAAATAAGTTCTGACGAGGTTCTGGTCCAAGTCAAGGCCTGCGGAATCTGCCATGGAGATGTTTATTTGGTTAAGGGAGAGAGAAAACCCTCAAAATGGCCTATCGTTCCAGGACATGAAGCCTCTGGTATAATTGTTGAAAAAGGAGATAATGTGACAGATTTTGGTATAGGGGATAGAGTGGTTTTATATCCATTGCTCACATGTAATCGCTGTTCCTACTGCTTGCAGGGTAGAGAAAATTTATGTATTAATGCCAGAAGCATTGGAAAAGATGTTGACGGAGCCTTTGCAGAATATATAAAGATCCCCCAGAATAATGTCTTTAAACTTGGCAATTCAATAAGTTTTGAGGAAGGAGGCATCTTAACTGATGCTCTCGCAACTCCTTTTCATGCGATAAACAGGGCAAACATAAAAATGGGAGACACAGTTGTGATTTTTGGACTGGGTGGACTTGGAATGTCTGCTTTGCAAATCTTAAACTTGCTTAATGTTGAAATTATTGCTGTGGAAATTTCAGAAAGAAAGCTTGAGATTGCAGAAGAATTTGGCATTTCTGAGGGAATAAATCCAAGAAAAGTGGATGTTGTTCGAAAAATCAAAGAACTTACAGGAAAAGGAGCCGATGTTGCCATTGAACTGGTAGGGTCTCCAGTAACAATGGAGCAAGCGATTCAATCTGTTAAGCTTGGAGGAAGGGTTGTCATAGTTGGTTATACAACAAAAAGCTTTAGTTTAGAGCCATATTACTTAATGGGAAAAGAAATAGAGATCATCGGATCCAGATGGAGTCTAAGATCCGATTTAATAAAGCTTATTGAACTTGCAGAAAAAGGAATGATCGACCCAGGTAGAATTATAACACATAAATTTCATCTTGAAGATATAAATGAAGGTATAAGAATCCTGGAAGAACAGATTGGCGATCCAATAAGAGTTGTTTTGACAATGCTATGAAAGTGTTTTAATTGAAAGTTTCATCAATTTAAGGTTACAGGAGAGATGAGAGAACCCGAAAAGACGTAATAATTTTACTATGTTAAACAATGACAAGGTTAATAAAAGATATATGTTCAAGCTCAGTATTTATTGGTGTGGCAATATGACTGAGTTTGATGCAATAGTAATTGGAGCCGGCCATAATGGATTGATAACAGCTGGATATCTTGCAAAAGCTGGAATGAGTGTTGCAGTCATAGAGAAAAGATACGAAGCCGGTGGTGGATTGTGTACCGAACAGATTACACTTCCAGGTTTTTTGCATAATCTCCATTCATACTATCATATATTGGCAGATCATATGCCAGCCTATAAAGATTTAGAATTAGAAAAACATGGTGCTCGATATATATGTCCTGAAACTCAAGCAGGATTGGTATCAGGTGATAAAGCACTTAAGATTTATGAAAATATTGACAAAACTCAGAAATCTATAGCAAAATTTTCGGAAAAAGACGCCAAAACATACAGAAAAGTACAGGAAGATTACGCGGAATATATGGAAACTATAATAATCCCAGCAATCTATTCACCTCCTGTAACACCTTCAGAAAGATATGCAGCATTGGAAGGAACTCCAGAAGGAAGAACATTCCTTGAATTGGATCGATCTTCTCCGTTAGAAGTTGTAGATGATCTATTTGAATGTGAGGAGCTAAAGGCTGAGATCCTACATGATTTAATATACCCAAGATGGGTCCTTCCAGAATACCATGGACTGGGATCTATGGCAATTTTGTCTATTTCTCAGGTAGAGAGAAGGCAATTGGTAATCGGAGGCTCACATACTTTAGCTCATGCATTATGGAGGAGTCTTAAAGCAAGCGGAGGAGTTGTGTTGGCAAATAGAGCCGTTAGAAAAATATTGATTAAAAATGGTGCAGCTACAGGAGTAGAGGTTGCAGATGGAACAAAATATATAGCAAAAAAAGTTGTTGCAAGTTCTATTGATCTTAAACAAACGTTTTTAGAACTTATAGGGGAAGAGTATTTAGATGAGAATTTGATACAACAAATTAAAAACTATAAAAGTGATGATTTCTCCATTTTTACTATTCATTTGGCTTTAAATGAACCTCCTAAATACATACCTGATGTAAACGACGCTTTCCATATAATACTAAATTCCGAAACTCCTGAAAAGATCATAGATCAGTTCTTACAAATTAGAAAAGGCAAAGTCAAAGACCCTATTCTTTACTGCAGTACTCCAACTCTTTGGGATAAGACTCAAGCGCTTCTTAGTAAGCATACAGCAGTAGCTGCCATACCAGTCCCATATAAACTAAAAAAAGGTAGTTGGGATGATTATAAAGAAGAATTCATAGAGATGTGTATTGAGAAATGGAGTGAATTCGCTCCGAACCTGGAAAAAAATATCCTTGGTAAGGCAGGTGTATCCCCTTTGGATATTGAAAGAAGATTATCCAATATGGTAAATGGATCTGCTTTTATGGGTCGTATAACACAAGATCAAATGGAATTCTTTAGACCCACTCCAGAATTATCAAGATACAAAACCCCTATTAAAAAATTTTATTTATGTGGCTCATGTTGCCATCCAGGTGGTGGTATAACAGGTGGTCCAGGGTATATAGCAGCTATGACTATATTAGAAGACTTGGGTGTAGAATTATGAAAAGAATAGAAAATTCTGAGATAGTAGAATCGGATATAGATACATTATGGGAATTATTTTCAAATATTGAGAAATTATCATCTCTATTGCCGTTTGATAAATTAGAATTAGAACCCATAGACGAAAATAGTGTCAGAGCAACGATCGGTGTAAAGATGGGGGTAATGATGATTCAGGGTACAGGTAAGTTTTCAATTCTGGAGAAAAATCCCAAAAGAAGAATAGTAGCAGAAGGTTTGATATATTCAGGAACATACAGTGAGAAAGTAGAGAAAGGTTCCCAAGCAAAAATTCATATAACAGTCGAGTTTGACAGTTTATCTAAAAATTTGACTAGAATTGATTATTCTTTAGGATTTGAGATAATGGGTACTAGGCTCAAAAGGATATATGAGACATTAATTAATAAGAAGAGAAAGAATCTCGAATCTAATTTTATAGAGAATTTAAATAATTATATCGAAGAGGTGATGGTGTGATTGAATTTGATGCAATAGTAATTGGAGCCGGCCATAATGGATTGATAACAGCTGGATATCTTGCAAAAGCTGGAATGAGTGTTATAGTATTGGAGAGAAGGTATGAGACAGGAGGTGGATTGTGTACAGAGGAAATCTATCCCGGATCCAGATATAATCTACATTCAATTCATCATCATGATCTAACCAATCGACCCTTTTTCAAAGATTTAAATCTTGAAAAATTTGGAGTGAAATACATCGAACCTGCAGTTCAACTTGTCGCACCGAGTGAGAATGGTAAAAAGGCTCTGCTGCTTTACAATCGTTTAGAGAATACTCTTAAGAATATGAGGAAAATTTCTGAACGAGATGCAAATACATATGAGAGTTTGAATATAAAAGCTGAAAAGATTTTTGGTGAATTTATAAATTCCATGTTTTTCAATCCCCCATTATCTTTTGAGGAATATAAAGAGATCTTATGCCGTAAAAAAGAGGGAGAAGAACTTCTACCTTTCTTTGAGGATCCGCCTGGAAAAGTATTCGATGAAACTTTTGAAGATGATCTGATAAAATCAGCATTTGTTTATGG
>WAJW01000119.1 GCA_015523685.1 Archaeoglobaceae archaeon | reverse complement strand
GCTTTGAGAGCTGAGCTGGCAAAAATGTTGATGAATGAATATGGTATGAAAAGGGGTGAAGTAGCGGACGCTCTCGGTATTTCGAGATCCGCAGTATCCCAGTATCTTATGGAGAAAAGAGGGATAAGCCTTGAATTCGGGGAAGAGGTAAATGCCCTCCTGAAAAAACTTGCAGATATGATCGTCAGTGAAAAATCAAAGGATGACATCACCAGGTCTTTCTGTGATATGTGCAAGGAAATCCAGAGACAGGGTCTGATCTGTGAGCTTCATCATCACCTCTCCAGAGTGGAAGATTCATGTAAAACCTGTCTGACTTATTAGAGGCGGAAAGGGCCGGTTTCAGATACTGAAACCCCTTATTTCTGTTAGGATCTCCTATGGTGTTTTTGTAAAAATTGATCGGGCAAAGTATAAGAAGACAGCTCTTCAGGTTTTCTAAATTATCAGTATTTCACCATCTATCCTGATCAGGATTTTACTCCAGATGGTTCCGGTTTTGAGAACGAGATTAAAGTAATGTCTCACTTTGGTCTTGCAGTACCCCATTTTTTAAGAGCGAGTGAAAGTTCTCTATAATTTTTTGCTCCATCTTCAAGTGGTATTCCCTCAAGTGCCACATCTATTGCCTGTCTCAATGCACGTGCTCCAGCCTCACTTCCTGATGGATGTCCGTGGATTCCACCTCCAGCCTGTATTATGACATCAGTCCCAAATAGAGTGATTATATCTGGCACAAGACCGGGATGGAGGCCTCCGGATGATACTGGAAAAACTCTTTTAAGTCCAAACATATCATCCCTGCATATTCCTGCAAGTTCTGTGACTTCTTCAGTCTTGCCACTCATCTTTCCCACACCTGTGCCAACGTGCATGTTGTCAACTCCAGCAAGCCTCGATAGTTTTGTTATGACTTTTATTGAAATCCCGTGATCGGGAAGTTTTGTGAATGCACCATGCATGGCTCTATGGGCGTGAATGGCAAGTCCGAGATCTCCTGCCATGTTCCTTATTGTCTGAAGTGAACTCCAGCCTGAGGTTATTATATCCACCATCACATATTTATTTCCATAATCTGCCACTGCCTCCATTCTTCTCTTCATCTCCTCTGTTTCTGCCGTTATATTTACCATGTAGCTCTTGTGTTCTCCCGTCTCATGTTCCACCCTCTCAATGACTTTCATAACCTTCTCCAGTCTTTTTTCAAACCTTATGAAGCTCTGAGATGTGAGGTTTTCATCATCTTTGAGAAGGTCAATGCCCCCTCTCAGGGATTCTTCTGCTATCTTTGCATATTCATCTGCGTTAAATCCAACCTTGGGCTTGGGAACTGTCGCAGTCAAAGGCCTCTTTTTTATTCCCATAAACTTTCTCACTCCCTCTATTCCATATGCAGGACCCGGAAATCTCCGGGCGTATTTTTCAGGAATGATCACATCCTCAAGTCTCAGTTTTTTAAGTGCCTTCATGCCGAAAACATTTCCCGCTATACTGCTGAGCAGT
Source organism: Archaeoglobaceae archaeon (assembly GCA_015523685.1). Taxonomy (GTDB): domain Archaea; phylum Halobacteriota; class Archaeoglobi; order Archaeoglobales; family JdFR-42; genus WAJW01. The sequence continues at coordinate 3,879 of WAJW01000119.1, read as the reverse complement.
TGTGGGATGTTACCTTCTTCAAAAAGTTCCAGAGGATATGAGATTTTAGCTGTATTCTCCTGAATTTCGAAAACCCTGGCTTTGAGGCTATCTATTCTTTCTGGCAGAGTGGATAATGTGGTCCAGGTCCCCACTGAGCTCTCAGAAGCAACTCTGCCCGCTGCCTCCTCGAGGGATATGCCATCGGGTTCGATCCTGAATATGCAAACCAGATCATCCTTATCGGGTTCATGATCAAGATCCACAAATTCATCATACCATTCGAAAGACATGCATGATATTCGACTCAGGAGTAATTTAATCCTTTTGAAGTTTGGAAAAAGGTATCTTGAGAGACAACTCTCTTTTTGACATCTCAATATGTGACATATGGATTTTAGATTGCACGGAAACGTTTTAATACTCAAAATGGAATCTGATAATGGTGTACAGGAAAGAAATTCAGCAATTTGCAGACATGATCCTTTCTACAGATAAAATTGTAGCTTTTACTGGAGCAGGAATCTCGGCTGAAAGCGGAATACCCACATTCAGAGGTGAAGATGGGATATGGAAGAAATATGATCCTGAAAAGGTTGCCTCCATCAACTCATTTTATGAGAACCCCGCCAACTACTGGGAATTTGCCAGAGAATTCGAATCAAAGTTTCTTGACGTTAAGCCAAGCCCTGCACACCTCGCCATAGGCCGACTGGAGAGGATGGGCAGACTCCTTGGAGTTATAACTCAAAATGTGGATGGACTTCATCAGAAAGCTGGAAATACAAATGTTGTTGAACTGCATGGAAATACCAGCGTGGTGAAATGTCTTGACTGTGGAAAGGAATACAGAAGAGAGGATGTTTTTCAGATGCTCAATGATGCGATTCCACCAGTGTGTGAGTGTGGAAGTGTGTATCTGAAGCCAGATGCCATCTTCTTTGGAGAACCTCTACCACAGAAGGCCTTGAATCAGGCGATAGAGCTTGCGGGAAAGTGCGATCTCATGATTGTGGTGGGTTCATCACTTGTGGTATATCCAGCAGCGGAAATACCTCTGATTGCAAAGAGATCCGGGGCCAGTATGGTTTTGATCAATCTCGATGCAACTCCCTATGATGATATATTTGATCTGAGATTTTATTCAAGAGCAAGTGATGTTCTGCCCGATGTGGTGGAAATGGTGGATAGGAAAGGTCTATGAAAAAAGTTTTAAAGGTGTATATGAGATATTCCGGTTAAAAGAAAAAGGAGGTAGCAGGCAAAAAATGAGCTCAGAAGTATGTAATGTGTGTGGACTTCCGAAAGACCTCTGCATATGTGAGGAAGTGGCAAAAGAACAGCAGAAGATAACCGTCAAGATAGGTCGTAGAAGGTATGGCAAGGAAGTGACAATCATAGAAGGTCTTAATTCGAGTGAGATAGACCTCGGGGATCTTGCCAAGTTCCTTAAATCGAAGCTTGCCTGTGGAGGAACCGTTAAAAACAACACGATTGAACTCCAGGGTAATCACAGAGAAAAGGTGAGGGACCTCTTAATTGCAAAAGGATTTAATCCTGACCAGATAAAGGTTTGAGATCATTTTAGTTAAAATGAAATGGAACTGGTTCTGGAATTAGCGGTTAGTCTAATTTTAATCCTTCTATCATGTGAGCTTTTTGTAAATGGAATAGAATGGTTGGGTTACAGGCTGGGGCTTTCGGAGAGCGCCACAGGCAGTATTCTTGCTGCTGTTGGAACCGCTCTCCCGGAAACTCTCATTCCTCTTGTTGCCATTTTTATGTACAGGGAGAAAGGTGATATAGCTATCGGGGCAATTCTTGGGGCCCCTTTCATGCTTTCAACTGCAGCCATGCTCGTAACAGGTATGGCGGTCATCATCTTTCACAGAAGAAGAAAATCACTGAAACTTCACGTGGATCAGGCAGCTGCAAGAAGAGACCTTTTATGGTTTCTGTTGGCTTACTCCCTTGCCCTTATGGCGGGTTTAATTGTGAATTCATACGTTGATTATGCACTTGCCGGTATTCTTCTTCTGCTCTATATTTACTATATCCACCTCAATCTGAAGGATGAGAGAGGTATCGAGATGTGTGACAGGCCCGTTTATTTTTCGAGATTATACGGATCTTCCGGCCTCCCGGTCATTCTGGTACAGGTTGCCGCTGCCCTTGCAGGCATAGTTGCTGGAGCGCACATGTTTGTAGATGCCCTGAGTGAAATAGCTCTGATGTTCAACGTCAGCCCCCTTATGCTCTCTCTGCTCATAGCACCGGTGGCAACGGAACTTCCGGAGAAGTTCAACAGTGTTTTATGGGTCAGGGAAGGTAAGGATACGCTGGCATTCGGTAATATCACCGGAGCGATGGTGTTTCAGAGTACCTTTCCGGTTTCAATAGGACTTTTGTTCACCCGATGGTCTCTCGACATTTATGGATATTTAAGTGGGTTGATGGCGTTGATTGCGGGAGCAATTCTTCTGATTTCAAACAGAGAGGGGATTCCTGTCCCCAATCTTTTTGTAGCTGGTTTTCTGTATTTAATCTATATTTATGCTGTAATTTATATTATCTGACTGAATTTCTATGGCATAATTCAGGAAATCTACTTATAAAATGTGTTTAAATCTCTCCTCTGAATGAAGACCCTGACCATCGGGATAGGAGGGGCGGGATCAACAATAGCCAGACTGCTTGAGAAGGAGGGATTGAAAACAGAAAGAGGGAAGCTCTTTATCAGCTACCTCATCGACAATGATCCCGATCATCTCAGAAAGTTGAGGGGAATTCCTCCAGAGAGAAAGTTTCACATACCCCATGGCATCTCCATGGATCTGCTCGAAAAGAAAGACCTGGTCTCTGTTGTGAATCTTGTCGCAGAAGAGAGAGAGCCATTCGATGCAATTATGCTTGTTTTCAGTCTCGAAAGTGATTTCTCAAATATGGTGGTTGTGAAACTGGCTGAAAAACTGAAAAGGATCTATGAAGAACCTGTTTTCGGGATTGCAGTGGCGCCTCCAGTTGATCAGGATTCATTCCATGTCAACCGTATACCGGGGAAAATCATGAATGTTGCAGATGTCCTTGACTCTCTTCTGATCTTTGAAAATCTTGTCGAGGACTCTTCTGTGCCTCCACACAGGGAATTCAGATACATCAATTTCAAAATACTGAATATAATGAATCTCCTTGCCGTGGTTGGAGAAAGCGAGTACAGACGAAGAGAACATTCTGAAGTCGTCATTGACACCTCTGATCTTTTCAATACCCTCACGAAAGGTGGGATATCTGTAATAGGATTTGCAAGAGAGAAACTCAACAGAGGTCTTTTCTGGAAATGGAGAGATCAGGAGGTTCGTGGTGAAAAAACAGGCAGAATTCTCAATCTGTTAAACAGGGCAATGTCCACTCTGAGCATGAGATGCGATCTATCCAGTGCGGAAAGTGCTCTCGTCATCATAACGGGTCCCCCTGAAGAAATAACAATGGATGGCTGTCTGAGCTGTGTCAGTGCACTCGAGAGCAAGACACCGAACGCAGAAATAAGATGGGGTGATTTTCCCATACCAAAATCCAGGTATGTATCAGTTGTGGTTATGTTTTCGGGAATAAGGAGGATAGGCTGATATCCGAAGTAAAAATTATTAACCCTCTTAAATTTACAGGTATTTATGAATACAAAATATGTGGGTGCCGTTGGCTACATTCTCATTCTTGCAGGAGTGTTTGGTTCAAAATGGCTCTGGACAGCTGGTATTGCTGATTGGATTGTGGCCGGAATAGCATGGATAATGCTCGGCATAGATCTGGATGAAGGAATCTTAAAGATAAATGGGATATCCATGGTAGTCCTTCCTGTTGTTGGCCTGGCAGTTATATTTCTCGGGATGTATTCCCTTT
>WAJW01000118.1 GCA_015523685.1 Archaeoglobaceae archaeon | reverse complement strand
CCCCTGTCCGTTATAATATAAGGAACGGGTTTTCTGGAGTGTTTCATTCTTCTCATTTTTATAACCTGGAGAACGAGAGATGGTTCCTCACCAACATTTTTCTTGAGATATCTCAGAATTATCGCTCCATCGGAAATATATTCAATTATTCCATATTTACTGGAGTCCTGGTTAAATCTCTCCGATTCCGATGTGAAGATGGCAGTAGCTCCTGTCTGCTTTACAATATTCCTTAACGATGCGAGGGCCACCCATCTGTCTCTCTCATCAAACATTCCCTCCAGCACACTTACGGTGTCAAAAACAACTCTTGATGCCTTTAATGACCTGATCGAGTTTAAAAGTTCAGTTCCAGTTTTCATCAGTGACTCTTTCACTACTACAGGATCGAGTTGAATTACTTTAAGAGTTCCGGGATAGTGGTTAAAATCCATTCCAAATCCAACGGCTGTTTCCACTATACTCTGCTCATCCTCGTCAAGGCTTATAAAAACGCAATTTTCACCATTTTTCAGCCCAGCTTCAACAAAATGCAGTCCAAAAGTGGTTTTTCCAGTTCCATAAGCGCCAAAAATGGAAACTATATGTCCTCTGGGGATCCCACCACCCATAATTGAATCCAGACCTTCTATACCGGTGGAAACGAGCATTTTCACACCTCATGCGATTCTCTTGACCCTCGATACCACCAGACCATCCATAGGATGTATATACAGGTCGTACCGCTCGATTCTTTCTTTCTCCAGGATTGAGACCGCTCCGGGTAGCTTTCTTACATACATCGACCGTCTCATACCTCCCGTTTCCTCCTGCCACTCGAATATGAAGACGCCACTGACGGTATTGAATAACTCTTCAAGTTTTGAATGCTCCATAACATCCTTTGCCAGCAAGCATAAAAGGAGAATATTTTTCTTCAAAACAAGCTTGCGGACTCCTGCCAGAAAATCAATGAAATCCGACCACTCAAGCTCTGTTTTACCAAAAACTCTTGTTTTTCTGATTATGTCAGTGATAGAATCAAGTAAAACCACCGCATTTTCTCCCAACCCGTCAAAAAGATCAATAAGTTTTTCAAGAATCTTCTCACTCTGAAGTGTGTCAAACGATACATCCTCAGTTATCCAGTGTATCGGGACTATCGATCTTGAAAAATATTCCTTTACAAAGGAATGCATCCTGACTCTCTGGATCCATGCAGGATCTGCTTCTGGAAATGTCTCATGTAACTCTCTTTTTATTTCATCCTCATCAAAAAGGATGGAAACATAGTGAACTTCAGAGTCACCCATGCCAGTAATGTTCATCATTGTTGTAAGAGCGAACTCTCTTCCACCGGCACCCACCTCTTCCGCAAGCAACACCACTCCGGGATTCAAACCCCCTATTGTGTTGTCCAGCACCTCTATTCCTGTCTGAAATGCCATTCTACACACCTCATTCAACTTCAACCAGATCATCAACCATCAACGAAAGCTGGGAATAATAGACATCATCCATTTCCTTTTCCACAAGAAAAAGTGTGCATACAAATCCTTTAACCCTCACTTTTCCTGTTAGATATCTGATAAATCTCATCAGACTTTCTTCTGATTTGTAGAGGGCTATGGTGGAGAGTGAATCAAGGTATATGAATTTTCTTTCTGAAGTCAATAAATTCATCGCATTCTCAATGGCAACCTGAATTTGAGAAAGATCAAGAGAATTCAGATATATGCACCTGTCACCATCCATCTCCTCTCCTCCAATTTGTCTCGTTATGCAATCTATAAACAGAAATCCTGAAATGTCTATTCCATTACCTTCAAGCAATTTCTTCACTGAAGGATAGGGACGGTTCAGCGTGACATAAATTATTTCAAAATCATGTGAGATGTGTTTTATAATTTCGATCATTGTACTGACGTATTTTTCCGCCGGAGCTATTACAAGCAAAACCTCCGAGCCATTTTCAATGGATTTTCTTATTTTATCAATAACTTCAGCCATCATGTCTTTCCGGTGTTCATTTCTTATAAACGAATTCGTAATCCTTTCTGACAAGCCACCCCTCTTTTGTCTCAATTCCGCTTTCTGTGATTTCAAAGGGGATATATCCAAGGGGATGGGAGTGCCTGTATTTTTTAAGTATTCTCAACCCTCTTGCATAGCCTTCCGGAACCCGCAGAATATCGGTGAATATTATGGTTTCTGCGAGATTTTTTGTTTCACTCCATTCTGAAACCATTGGAGCCTCTTCCACGAAGATTGCAGTTATCCCGTTCTCATGGCACAACTCTGCAAAATATCTCAGAGCAGTTCTAAAGAGAACGGGGTCGTGAAGTGCTTTATCCAGATCAGTTATGGTATCAAAAATCAATCTGTCCACTTTTTCCAGAGGCATACCAATTGTTTTCAAAGATGAATCTCTGATTTTCTCCCTCGTCATTGGAAGAAAATACCGTGCATCGATTCTCACGAATCTCCAGTTAACCCTGTCATAGAGCTCTTTCATAAATTTCATTTCACCGATATATGTCCGACAGCTTTTTTCTGTGAATGTTGTTGATATGTATATTATCGAATCTCCACTCCTGACTCCTTCCGCCGCCCATTGCGATGCCAGAATTGTTTTACCACTCCCGCTTCTCCCTGCGATCAGAGCTATTGTTTCTCTATCAATTCCCCCACCAAGTGCATCATCAACTCTTTTTATTCCAAAGGGGAGCCTTTCCATGGTACAAAAATTGCCTATTAATTATTTAAAAATTATTCTCTTATATGTAATATTCAAAAATTTCAGGTGTCCAGGCAACGATGTTCAATAAAAAATCAATCCAGCAATGGATATGAATATTCAGTACAGCAAATAAGATTACTTGCCCTTCTTCTCTCTTGATTTCATTCTGAGGCCCTTATAGCCACATTTTCTGCACGTTTTTGCTTTAACTGGGTTTCTGGCGTTGCATTTCATGCATATCTTTACGTTAAGGAGTCTCGCTTCAGCCTCTGGAAATCTCGCCATGCTAACCCGCTCGGGTGATGTGAATAAATAATTTTTGGTTCAGATCTTCATACTTTCCCTGTATCCCTCCCCGCACGATTCACTCAGACATAGCCCATTTCTTTCAGGGATTCTCCGACCAGATCCTTTACGGATATCACGCTGACCGCATTTTCTATTGTGTCGGTTGCGATTATGTCTTCCACACCAGCGGAACTCATTCTTACTATTGCATTTCCCGCAAGCACCGCGTGAATGCATGCTGATCTCACCCTTTTTGCACCGAGTTCAAGCAGAGCCTTCCCGGCCTCGGCAACGGTACCACCTGTGGAGATGATATCGTCTATGATTACAACATCCTTCCCGCTAACGTCGACATTTCCGGGAGAGATCTCGACAGTTTCAGAGTCTATTCTCCTCTTCTCCATGAAATCCCATTCCACTCCAGCAGTCTCTGCCGCTCTCTTCACTCTCTCCACCGAACCTTTATCGGGTGAGATGAACACACATTCATGAGATCTCAGATACCTCCCAAGGAGGGGCATGGCATCAAGCTCGTAAAGCTCCTCAAAATATTTTCTGGACTTTGAACTGTGGAGGTTAACCGTTATTATCCTGCTGAGTCCAACAGATCTGAGGGATCTTGCAACGACAGAAATGCTGAGGGGTTCACCTTCTCTGAACCTTCTATCCTGCCTGGCATACCCCATGTATGGGATGAATGCAATCATATCCGAGGCTTTCTCACATGCGTCAGCCAGAAGCATGAGGGTTACCCAGTCTTCTGGCCTTATAATGCTCTGTACTATCAGTACATCCTCACCCTCCACCTCCGGAACCCTGACGTATATCTCTCCATCCGGAAACCTTCTGTACTCAACCTGAACAAGGCTGGAACCAAGCATTTTTGATATCCTGTAAGAAAGGACGGGAGATGAACTTCCCGGAACTATTTTCATACTCTCACGTAGTATGAATTCCATTAAAAACATTTGTGTTTTTCAGGGAGTTGTACAATGATGGATCAATGCCCCGGAGAGGTCGCCCATAATCAAAGAACCCTTCTCAGTGTCTCCATTCTCACCCCTTCCGAGGTTAGATCGTATCTCATTATGCTCTTTGGAACCACATTGCTCGGCATTTTTCTGAATTTAATAACTCTCTGAAGCTCATTACCCATTTCCTCTATTTTCAGCTCGATGATTCCATCTGCCTCATGCTTGACTGCGGTTTCAATTTTTGGATCGTGCATGCCGGTGGTCATGAGCAGAAGAAAAACACTTCTGTTCTGTCTTGCAATCATCGAACAGAATTCAATGAACTCTATCACTTCCTTATCGGAGTAATTCATTGCAAAATAGGATATTGAGTTAACGACTATCCGGAGATATGTATCTTTCTCGATCTCAACTCTCGTGTAGTTCATCGGATCATAACCACTTCTGAGAAAGTCTCTGGTGGTGAGTTTGGTTTCCTGGAACAGGTGAGGATATCTGTGAGAGAAAAGATCGAGTATCCTGAGACTTTCGAGACTGTCTCCCCTGTAGATCTCCCTCAGATTGTTCTCCACCTCATCTTTGGTATAATCTGTGGATATGTAGAGTACTTTGTCAGAATTCTTCAATCCCTCCGCAACAAAATGGCTTGCGAAAACATGGGCCCCAGCACCGGGTTCCTCCAGCATGAGAATCACGCTTCCCAGTGGATATCCCCCACCGAGAGCGACGTCAAGATTCTGTATGCCCGTCGATATAACTTCCTTCATAACCCTTCAGATTAAGATATAATTATGTTATATATTAGAGTTTGGGTTTTATTTATTGCAGAATAATAAAGATCTGGATGCATCACCTGCGGTACGAGGAGAAAATATTATAATGAACCAGGCACTTCAACCTGTGTGCCTGATGGATGGATCGGTAAGAGAATTGTGAGATACGGGGCCCGTATATACGGTATAGCCGATCTCAGTAGGATTTCATCACTTGAGACCCGACCACCAGGTTTGATGAATTCCTATACAAGGGGCATATCTCTGGGCCTCGAAATAGATACCCGCAATCCTGATACGATACAGGATACAATCCGGATGATCGATGAAACGGCATCAAAACTTTCAGAGATGATCAGAGAGAGAGGTTACAGAGCCCGTGTGATAAAGGCTTCTGATTGCGAGAATGGCATTGTGTCACATAAAGCGATTGCAAGGGCCTCGGGACTTGGCTGGATTGGTAAATCCTCCCTTCTCATCACTCCAGAATTCGGGCCGAGGGTGATATTCTCCTCAGTACTCACAGACATTCCCCTATCTCCAGGAAAACCGATGAAAAACCTTTGCGGTGATTGCATTATATGTGTGGAATCATGTCCAGTCGGAGCCATAGGGAAATTGGACTACAGGGAACTTCCTGAAGAAAAATGGAGTATCGACAGGAGTAAATGTCTGGTTACAAGACAGGATGGTAGATCCAGATGCATGATCTGCATTGACGTCTGCCCGTGGGGTCGGAAGAATGATGGGAATAAGTGAATTTCTGAGAGAGGAGGAAATTGACTGCTTTATCCAGTATGGAGATGAGAGAGATGCAAATATTCTCTACGGAACCGGATTCAGGGCCCCCGACCCGATTATCCACATTATAACAGGGGAGTGGGACGCATTGATCGTCTCCCAGATGGAATTTAACAGGGCTTTAAGGGAGAGCAGGGTGAGAGAGGTCTACTCATACGAAGATCTGGGATTCAGAGAGTTTATAGAGGAGACGGGCTCTCCCGAAAAATCCATCTCAAAAGTCATAATTCATTTTCTGAAGGAGAGCAAAATTGATGTTGCCGGTATTCCTTCAAAATTTCCGTCCTTTCTCTCATTTGAGTTGAGGCGGGAGATGGAGGTAAAGATCACCCCCAATCCCTTTTCAAAAATGCGGGCTGTAAAATCATCAGAAGAGGTGGAAAAGATCATAAAATCCGCTTCTGCTGGAATAGAAGCAATAAGATACGTGAGGAGACTTTTGATTTCAGAGAGGAACAGAATGAAAGGGGACGGAATTGATGCTGATTACGTCAGAAGAAGAGTTGAAGGATGGCTTTTCAGAAAAGGATATCTCGCCCTCGATACAATAGTTGCCAGTGGAGTAAGGAGTTCTGATCCCCACTGGAAGGGGGAGGGTCGGCTCGAATGGAATTCCTCCATTATTATGGACGTTTTTCCAAAAGATATTGAGAGTGGATACCACGGTGATATCACAAGGACGATATTCACGGGAGACCCC
>WAJW01000117.1 GCA_015523685.1 Archaeoglobaceae archaeon | reverse complement strand
TCGGAGATGTGTATAAGAGACAGGTGTAGGATAATGTCGGGAGGGACAGATACTGCTGGGGCGGGGAGGTCACTCCAAGGGGGATAGCTATGACGGTGGCAACGATAATTGAGATCAGCAATGCACCCTTTACCCTCAGAGTGAGGAGTACTGCGGCAACAAATAAGGCTATTATGGCAACCCACATCGCCGGGCTTGTGAAATTCTGTGTTCCCAGTGTCACAAGAGTTACCGGATTACCCACAACAATTCCTGCATTCTGAAGACCTATCAGTGTCAAAAACAGACCTATTCCAGCTCCCACCGCATATTTCTGGGAGAGGGGTATGGCATTGATGACCATTGTTCTAATCTTCGTGAAGCTCAGTATCAGGAAAATTATTCCTTCAACAAACACCGCAGCAAGAGCAACCTCCCAGGGAATTCCCATTCCTTTCACAACTGAATATGCAAAATACGCATTCAATCCCATTCCCGGAGCAAGGGCAAAGGGTTTTTTTGCCCACAGACCCATGATTATCGATGAGATTCCTGCTGCAAGAGCTGTGGCAGTGACAAGAGATGAAACCGCCTGTGGATCTCCATTTCCAATGGCAACTTTGAGAATCGCCGGATTGACGAAGATTATGTAGGCCATTGTCATAAAGGTCGTGAGACCCGCCAGAACCTCAATTTTCAAACTTGTCCCGTATTTATCAAACTCAAAATACTCAGCGATGCCCATGGCTTTCACCCGCAGGAATTCATCAATCTTTCTATAAAAATCTTTTATTTTCTATTCAAAAGCCCGGGTATCCTGTGTAACTTCCGGGAGGTTACATTTTTATCTGACCGGTTACATTCTGGAAAGGGAGATTTACCATGCTGGTATTTGTCGGGCTTGGACTGTATGATGAAAGGGACGTATCCGTGAAGGGTCTTGAAGAGATCAGGAGGGCGGATTACATTTTTGCCGAATTTTACACAAGCGTTCTCACCGGCACCTCGCCTGAAAGAATACAGAAATTTTATGGCAAGGATGTGGAATTTCTCTCAAGAGATAAAATAGAGAGTGATACCAGAATAATTGATCTGGCAGGAAACCACAGGGTGGTATTTCTCGTGCCCGGGGATCCGATGGTCGCGACAACTCACGTCTCTCTCGCTCTTGAGGCAGTAAGGAGAGGTGTTGAAATAAAGCTGATTCATGGGGCAAGCATAATGTCTGCGGTATGCGGACTGACAGGGCTACACAGTTACAAATTCGGAAAATCTGCAACTGTGCCTTACCCCCAGCTTGGAAGAATTCCAACCTCCCCTTACAGGATTATTGATGAAAACAGAAAATCCAATTCCCACACCCTTTTATATCTCGATACAGCTGAAGGCCCGATGAGTATAAATAAAGCTGTTGAAATACTTCTAGAAATGGAAAAAATTGAGGGTGGTGGTGTTCTGGAGGGAGTGTTTGCCGTCGGGATAGCCAGAGCGGGGAGTGAAAAACCACTGGTCAGATGTGATTATCTGGAAAGGTTGCAGGACCATGATTTTGGTGATCCCATGCATGTGATGGTCATCCCTTCAGAAAAACTCCATTTCTCAGAGGTGGAAGCACTGAGAATACTGGCGGGAGCTCCACCGGAAATAGAGGGATGTCTGGAGTGATAGGATGAAGGGTGCGGTTGGTGTGATCTATGGAAGAACAGGTTCAACTGAATTCAATTTCGCTCTCTACATGCCCAACTCTGTAAGGCGAACTGATTACGTGAAAGTGTGGCACGATGTTGAGGGCTGGGTTCTCGCTCAGGTGGTTGATATTGAAGCAGTGGGTAATTCTCTATCGAAGCTTGATAGAGAGGAAAAGCAGGAGGAAAGGTATCTTGCCAAGGCAATGGTTATCGGCATAAAAGACGATTCTGGCCTTCTGAAAACTCCAAAGACTCCGTTCAGTCCGGGTGAGAAGGTCTTCATAGCGGATAAAAAGCTCATATCATCCACTCTTGGTCTTGAAAAGGGAGATGCATATGTTGGACTGCTTGAAGATCATGATGTCGAGGTCAAGCTGGATGTGAATTCACTTGTTCAGAAGCATTGCTGTATTCTTGCAAAAACCGGTAGCGGTAAGAGTTACTCAGCAGGGGTTATCATAGAAGAATTGCTCGAGAAAAATGTCCCCCTCATAATAATAGACCCACATGGAGAATACGGGGCATTGAAATACCCGAACGACAGCCCTGAAGAGCTTGAGGCGATGAAAAGGTATGGCGTTGAGCCCCATGGTTATGAAGATAAGATAAAGATATACGTCCCTCCGGGCTCACCTTTTGTGGATTCTGCTGACGGCATTCTCACTCTTGATGGAAGGAACCTTTCTGCGGGAGAATTGATCAAATTGCTGGGAATGGAAAACTCTCCTGCCCAGTCATCCATACTCTATCAGGGTGTGAAGTCTGCGAAGAAAAGAGGTGATTACACCATCTCGGACATAATAGAAGAGGTTGAGTATATAAAGAGCAATACAAAATGGAGTGTTATTGGCTCTCTCGAACAGCTTGAGGAATCCGGGCTTTTCTCTTCCAGCCCTACACCTGTGGAAGATCTTCTTCAGGAGGGCAGGGCATCCGTGATAGATATGAGAGGTGTTAATCCTGAGATACAGGATTTGATCGTTTCAAGGATATGCAGGGAGATTTTTGAATTGAGAAAGATCAATCAGGTACCTCCAGGAATGATCGTGGTTGAGGAGGCTCATAACTTTTGCCCCGAAAGGGGATATGGAAAGGCATCGAGTACCGCCGTTCTGAGGACAATAGCAAGCGAGGGGAGGAAATTCGGCCTTGGATTGATGATAATATCTCAGAGACCGGCGAGGGTGGATAAAAACGTTATATCTCAGTGCAATACTCAGGTTATTCTGAGGGTGACGAATCCCAATGATCTGCAGGCCATCAAGAAAGGTGTTGAGGGCTTAACAGGAGAGATGGTGGAGGAAATAAGAAGATTGCCTCCCGGAACCGCTCTGATAGTGAGCACCGATATTGAACGACCTATAATTGTGGATGTGAGAATAAGGAAGAGCAAGCACGGGGGCTCATCTGTGGACGTGGTGGAAAGAGAGGAAGATAAGGCAATTGCAAGGAAAAAAATGTCCGGAAGGATTTTAGAAAGAAAGACATCTGAAAAAATATTGAAGAGGAAATCAGGTGTTGATAGAAAGGAAAAACTGGTCGGAAAAGAAAAGGGTGAATCACTTTTCAGGAAGATATTCGGAGGGAACTGATGCCCGATTTTATGGTGTTTCTTGAAGCCGGATGGATTGTCAGGAAAGCCAGATCGCCGGACGATGCCATGAACATAGCGGTTGCAGAGGCGGGGAAAAGACTGAATCCCGAACTCGATTACGTTGATATATCTGTCGGAAAGACCGTATGTCCCATGTGCGGAGAGGAGATTGATAGCGTGTTTTATGTTGCAGGACTCGCACTGGTAGGTATTGAGCTCAGGATGAAGGTTTTTAACGCCCAGAACAGCACACATGCAATCAGAATTGCCAAATCCAGTATTGGAAAAAAGTTGAAGGATGTTCCATTGCGTGTCGTGGAGGTGGAAAAGCTCTGAAAGTTGCAGTGCTGGCATCGGGTGGAAAGGATTCCATGCTCGCTCTCCATAAAGCATCTGAAAGGCACGATATTGCATGCCTTGTGAACATGCTATCCTCCAATCCGGACTCATACATGTTCCATACGATCAATTCCCACATTCTCGACTACATATCAGTCGCTTTGGATCTACCTCTGGTCAGGGGTTATACCAGAGGGGAGAAAGAGAAGGAGATTGAAGATCTTCAAAAAACCCTGGAGATCCTTGATGTGGATGGAGTGGTTGTGGGGGGTGTCGCATCAAACTATCAGAAAAGGAGATTTGAATCACTCTGCAAAAATCTGGGTTTTGAGCTTATCGCTCCCCTGTGGGGAATGGATGAGGAGGAGATAATGAACGAGGTGGTCAGGAAATTTCATTCCATAATTGTGAGGGTCTCGGCAATGGGACTTGATGGGAAATGGCTGGGCAGATCCCTCGATTCTGAGGCTCTTGAAGAGCTGAAAATTCTCAAGGAAAAGTACGGGGTGAACATAACAGGAGAGGGAGGGGAATATGAGACACTTGTGCTTGATGCCCCTCTCTACAGGAAAAGGCTTGAAATTGTGGATGGTGAGAAAAAATTCGATGGAATGTCCGGGTTTTTTGAGGTAAAGAAAGTTGTACTTGTGGATAAATGAAATGTCTCATTAGATGCCACTACATATATGGAGTTCGTGTAGGAAAATATTATTATGTTAGCCTACAGTAGATGAAATAATGAACAATTGGGCAAAAATAATCATAGGTGATAGCCGAAAAATGGTTGAAATTAAAGATGAAAGTGTTTCTTTAGTCGTCACATCTCCTCCTTACTGGCATATAAAAGATTATGGAGTTCAAGGTCAGATAGGATATGGACAGCAATTGCATGATTACCTGAAGGATCTTTATAGGGTTTGGAGGGAATGTTATAGAGTTTTAAAACCAGGTAGAAGATTATGTATTAACATAGGAGATCAATTCGCACGTTCTCTTATTTATGGTAGATATAAAATAATACCATTGCATGCAGAATTTATAGCTCAGTGCGAGAACATAGGATTTGATTATATGGGTTCTATAATTTGGCAAAAAAAGACAAGGATGAACACTACAGGCGGAGCAAATGTGATGGGATCTTATCCCTACCCTCCAAATGGAATGGTCGAGATCGATTATGAATTTATTCTTATTTTCAAAAAACCTGGAAAGAGCCCAAGAGTGCCAGAAGATTTAAAAGAGAAATCCAGATTAACAAAGGAGGAATGGAAAGAATATTTCAATGGGCACTGGTATTTTGGAGGTGCAAGGCAAATAGAACATGAAGCGATGTTTCCTGAAGAATTGCCCAGAAGGCTTATTAAAATGTACTCGTTTGTTGGCGAAACGATTTTGGATCCATTTCTCGGTAGCGGGACTACAGTAAAAGTTGCTTTAGATCTTAATAGAAATGCGATCGGATATGAGATAAACGAGAAGTTCTTGAAGATAATAAAGGATAAGTTAGGGTTATCCCAGAGCTTATTGCAATTTAGCGAAAATATCCAGATAATTAATCGTAAGGGTACGGTAAAGATAGAAGAGGTGGATTATGTGCCACGGATTAAAAATGCTAAACCCAGAATTGATCCAAAAAAATTTAATTTTAAGAATGATCGGCTCTATAAAGTTGTTGACATTATAGATGACCATACTATTAAACTAAACACAGGACTCCTCGCCAAATTCTTGGG
>WAJW01000116.1 GCA_015523685.1 Archaeoglobaceae archaeon | reverse complement strand
CTCGTGCTGGATGTGGAAAATCCACGGGAATAGAGGAGAAGTATGGCCGATTCTATACCGTACTCAGATATTGCTTCAAGCTCTCTTACACCTGTATCGGATGTTATTGAGTTATACACCACCTTTTTTTCCAGACCAACTTCGCCTGCGTGTCTGATTCCGCTTATTCTTGTTTCAATGTCGGGTGAGTCTATTAAAAAGGGAGTATCCGTGGTTTCAGAGACGAAGTTCACGTATCTTATCATGGCCTGCGGACTCATGGCCACGACATCAAACATCCCCGGAATTCCGGTTTTCTCCGAGAAATCCTCCTGAAGTTCTATCAGCTTTTCAGCCTCTTTTCTATCAAAAATACCCTTTTCTTCGTTTTCCACAATTTTCTGACCCTGATAGAAGATGCTTCCCACCAGAACGGTGTGATTTTCCGGTTTTCCGCCAATCTTCACATCTCCAATCTCAAAAATCTTTTGATCCCTTCTAAATCTGAACATCAGAACACACTCCTCTGTTTATCCTATCGGTTTTGATAGACTGTATATTAAAATTCCTGTATGCCTGCCCTATCAATGAATGGCCTTGGGTTTTGTTCAGTGAATGCTCTTTAAGGCATGTAAGCCCGAAGGTCAATATAATCTCTTATCTTAAGAAAAGCTTCCTCTCCGATAACTTTCTTTAGCTCCTGTATTTTTTTAAAGGGCCTTTTCAGAGCTATGTTTCCCGCCCGTTTCCTTCCAATTCCGGGCAGATACATCAGAGTGTCCATGGATGCGGTATTTATGTCCAGTGGATACTCCACCGCGGTCACGGATCTCTGTCCATGGGAAACAACTCTGACATCCATTATCCTTCCAGTTTCATATTTCCCGGGAATGCCCACAAGAATTGGGTAGGTGGCGATCTGTCTTCCGAAAGTGACTTTCCCTCTCTGTCTCTCGCACACCACATCTTTGAGGACTCTCCCCGCTGGAACCACGCGCTCAAGCATCGGCCTGTCAATCTCCTCCCTTATCTTTCTCTTGTATATCCTGAAGTATTTTACGTGCTTTCTGACATTTCTGTCTCCATACTTCCATAGCTCGGTTCCGGGAATTAAGTGAACCTGCCTCAGGTTTATTCTTCGTAACAGCAGACCCGAATCAAGCACCTCCTTTAAAAACAGATAATTGAGCTCAAAGGTTTTTCTGGTCTCTCCTTTAAGACCGAAAACAAAATTGATTCCGGGCAAAAGTTCGGGCAATCCACTTGATCCCACCTTTCTCCCGACTCTGTTGAGAAGTCTTATACCACTCATAACCTCTTCAGGATCCGCATTTATGTTGTTTTTCTTCAGAACATTCCTGTCGGCACTTTCCATGCCGAATGCAGCAACATCACCGGATGTGTGATACCTCACTATTATTTTCGCAACCTCCTCGCTCTCCTCAGGATACTCGCTCAGAACCTTGGGGTTAACGTTGTCTATGTGGAGTGTTCTGAGTTCGGGTGCGGACATTCGAATTGAACGCATGAGTCGCTCTATATTTTCGGGTAAAGGTCTGGGGATGTCCTGATCGAAATCACCCATGTATGTGAAAAAATCAGACTGATTTCCGAGCCTGAAATGCTTAACTCCTGCCCCATAAAGGGCTTTAATTTCTTCAACAATTCCCTCAACAGTTCTGAAATTCACCCCTCCATAAAATTTTTCCGAGCAGAATGAGCATTTTCTCCAGAAACAGCCACGATAAGTTTCTATTTCACAGATAACATTTGGATACATGGGATGTTTTCTGACTATCCCGGCCCCCTTTACCGCAAATCTGTTCACAATGTTCCTACCACTTTCAAGCTTTTCATTCCCACCAAGGATTTCATAAAGCCTTGATTCGAATAGCGGAGGGAGGAAATGGTCAAAGATGTCTTTCAACCTTCTTTTCAGCCTTCCATGACTTTCATAAAATATGGGTCCAAGGAGAATTTTTTTGCCGGGGACATTTTCGAAATATTTTATCAGTTCCCCGGGCGAGGCTGGAGTGCCTCCAAGATATTTTCCGGGAACGGTGGTTCCCGCTGTGACAACCAGAATAGAATATCTCGACAGATCCCACCCTTTTCTGATCTGATCTATTGTGAGATAATCCGGATCTGTTTTCAGAACATCTTTTATAATTCCGGCAGAATATCTGATGTAGGGAGATATATAGGGTGGAACCCCCAGACATGATGGCTCGTCAACATAGCAATCAACAATTGCGATTCTCATTCCGATTTCCTTAGTTCTTCTATAAATCCGTCAAAAACCCTGTCATCAAGATGGAATTTCAAAACACGGTACAGCACACTTATGTTGAGCTCTCCGACAAGCTTTCCGTGCTCTTTCAGGAGGTTGTGAGCCCACCTGGACATCTCCTCAAAAGTTCTGAAAACCATTATCGTCTTCCATCTGTACACACCGTCGGTGATAAAGAACAGAAGGGTGTGAGGATCATTTACAATGTATTCAAGGGCAGACCTCCATTCATCCTTAAAATGTTCATTGTTGAAGCTGATTTCGAGCAGAAAGAACGTGAACATATTCTCATTTGGGATTATGCTTTCCCTGTAAACTCCCCTCTCTTTCATTTCCCTCAGGATCTCGGATATTCTTGTATGGCTCAGGGATATACCGTATTTAGTTTTCAGTATTCTGCTGAGCTCTCTCGTTGAAGCACTCGGTTTTGCCACTTTCTCTTTTAACAGAGCAATTTCAACGAGCCTGATTTCTTCATTCAGGTCTTTTTCCATCATTGGACAGAAATTGTAAGTATGACATATATATTATTTTTTACAGCTTCCTGATATTATGGGGGTAAAATCTTTTTTTGTCAATTATATGATGCACATGATATCCCAGCTCAACAAGCCTGTCTGAGATGAATCTCCTGTGACATCTGAACCACATCTTTTCAGCACACATGATTGCAATTCTCCATGTATTCGTTAGGCTCAGGAGTTCCTCAATTCCCCGATTGAACTCGTCTGTTTTCATATATCCCCGGTATCCTCCCTTCCTGAAGCCTCCGAGTTTCTCCATCCATATGTATTCGAAACCATTCCTTGATATCAGAGGGACAAGGTTGTTCATTCTGAATTCATCTCTTCCACTCATCGGGAACCTTCTAACATCCACAATGCATTCCACATCGTAATTTCTGAGAATATCAGTGAATTCCTCCGGGGAGAGATCTGAATACCCTACGGTGTAAATCAGTTTATTTCTATCCCGTGTTTCCTGAATAATCTGCCCACACCCCTGAGAAATATTCTGAATGCGAGCTTGAGGATGGGTCCATACCACAGTCCCTGAAGATATCCCGGCATGATATCGCGAACCCATTTCATGTCGTGTTTGAGGCATGTTTTCAGGAGTTCAATATGATCTTCCCTCACATTTCCGGCAAGGAACCAATTTTCATCCTTTAAGAGCCCGAGTGGAACGAAGAAAAGGGGAACGATCAGGCTTCTGAAGTCACTTAAATCTTCAATAAGCTCAATGGTCTCGTAAATATCGTCAGAGGTCTCCCCCGGAATTCCCACTATAAGCGTTCCTGCAGGTATCATGCTGTTATCATGCATTATACCAAAAGCCTCAATTACGATCTCCTTCCACCTTTCTATTTCAAAGGGTTTTGCCTTGTTTTTCATGATCTTTTTTGCAAGGTTAACCGATCCGGTTTCTATTCCCACCTCTGCCCCAAAGAACTTCTGATTCTGGAGAACTGTCTCTGCAATCTCGCTGAATCTATCTTTCAAAGAAACCACACTCGATAGAGATGCATGACTGAAAGCAAGAGTTCTGTAGTGGGACATTGATAGCTCAAGAAGTGGCAGGAGTTTTTCGGGTCTGGGCCTGAAATCCTTTGATCCGTAGAGGAGCACATCATCGGAGTGGAGGATACCCCCATAAAGGCCTGACTCAACGTTGACCCTTATCTCCCTTTCAATCTTATTCAGGGGATACCACCTCAGGGGCTTTCGCGTTACACTGCAAAAACTGCATCCTTTGGGGCATCCTCTCCCTATTTCCACAAGGCCGTTTATGGAGGGATTTTTTATTTCGGGTATTTGTTCAACAGATGGGTAAAACTCATCTCCATTTACAAATTCAGGCAGATTCTCCCCGTTAAGAGCTTTTTTTATGAGATCAACAATGACATTTTCCCCCTCTCCCTCGACAACACAGTCTATTCCATACTCCCTTCTCTGCTCATCTCTGATTCTGAATTGCCATGCTCCCGGGCCTCCTGCAATAATTTTCAACCCCTCTTTTTTTGCTTTCCTTATTTCCCTGCTGGTTATGAACTTTCTGAAAGAAATGGCGTTGAGCGACTCTCTTTTTACAAGGCTGGAGAATGTGGTTGAGGGTGGGCCGAGACCGAAATAATCATGACCTGTTATAAGCAGAACCTTTGCAGTACTGAGGTATCTTTTGAGGGAAGAGGGATCAACTGTCAGTGTATCAAAACCCTCCTCGATCAGTTTAGCCTCAATTTTTCTTAGACCGTAGGGTGCCTCCCTTACCACTCCATTTTTTCCGGGTGGTTTTGGCGTGAAGATCCATCTGAATAGAAATTCAGGAATGCCCACGGAAGGTGATGTTGCCCCAAACCCCAGAAACTCCTTTCCATGATAGTTGCTCATCATTGCCCTGTCTGAAGAAAGGACGACCTCGGGCATTCTTATCACTCCAGAAATTCTCGGCTCTCTGATACTATTTTCAAGGCCTTTGAGAGTTTCTCTTCCAGAGCCTTCTCTTTTATTATATGAATCTCCCTTCTCATTTCAGATTCCAGTTTTTCAAGCTCATTTTTCAACCCTTTCAGGAATTTCTGGAGTATGTACCTGAGGTCTTTCTCAGATACGACAACAAGTTCCCTGCCCTTTCTGAATTTCTCTATCAGCCCTTCTCTTTCAAGGGAATCCAGATTCATGCTTATTGAGGGAATGCTGTAGTCTGTCAGATCGGATATCTCTTTCAGGGAAAGAGGTCTGTCAGCGGTCAGGAGTACAGCCATGATCTTGCTCTGGCTCTCCTTGTATCCCATGTTTTTCAGAACTCTTGCTATACCCCTGTTGATGGAATCAAAATTCACAATATTTTGAAAGTTTTGAAAATATTTAAATGTACCGCCCTTTCAACAGGTGGAGATGTGTCAGTATTGCCCCTATGGCCGTGCAGGTCTCCAGAGAAATACCTCTGAAGGTAATATCAAGGTGGTACTTTGCCCTCTTCTTGAGTTTCTCTGGCAACCCTTTCCTTCCCAGACCCACCAGAAATACGGCGGATTCAGAAAGTAAACCTCTTAGATCATCGATATCCAGCCTTTTGTTGCCATCAGGTTTTGATGTTGTTGCAACAACCTCTCCTAACTGAGGCTGAATATTATCGATCAGGTGTATCCACCCCCTCTCCAGAAGTTTCTCAGCATAGAGGCCCTTCTCTCCTATTGTGGTGTAATCCCTGACATCAGAAACGAGGGCCTGTTCACTGTCCCAGAAGTCAAAATACATCAATGCCAGATGAAAATCAAAAGCATGACACAGGGGAACTGCCCTTGCAATTGTCCTCAGGTGAATCTCATGGAGCCTGATCCTGTCATATGTGTTTACAAGACATAACGTCAGCACAGAAGGGGGCTCTCTGTCAAACAATATAGATTTTTTTGAAAGGCATTTATTATCCGCCTCATGAATTATATAATGAAAAAATTTATATGGCTATCTCCCTGTTCCATGAATCATGGAAAGCAGTAAACAGTATAAAATTTTAGCCTTAATTCTTGCGATTATCATGATAGGCTCCGTACTTGCTGTTTTCGCACCATCCTCTCCTAAAAAGGAGGTCAAAGTTAAAAAGAAACTTGAAATACATTCATTTAAGGATATTATGGAGTATACCCCACCTGATATAGCGCTTTTTCAGTACGTGGATATGGAGAGGCTCAACGGTACAGAGCTTGGAGCATGGGTGAAGGAGAAAAAAATTGTGCCAACTTCTGCTGTGGAGTGGGCCACATCTGTTGATTTCCAGAATGGCCTTTGGGTGAATTTTTTCCGGACATTGAATGATACACCCGTTACTTATCCATCTTCTGGAACCGTTGAATACGGAAATTACACTCTGAAGGACAGAAATGGAATTGTCCTTCTGGATGAGATAATTCCCTATGTTTTCGGACCCCAGCCCGTGGTGGAGAATGTAATCGATCTTATTGATGGAAAAACAAATCAATCTGCGTTTTCTGCTTATTACCAGCCATATAACATGTCGATCTTCGGTGACAATTTTGATTATGTTCAGATAAGGGTAGGGAATCTTACCGCCTACTCTGATCTGATATTCGTTGGGATAAAGCATCTGCAGGATGGAAATTATGAAAGGGTTTCTGCTTTCCATCTGACTCAGGGTAATGTTATTCTTGTTGATAGAGGCAACAAATCAAGGTTTCTGGAATACAACATTACCTACAGTAATGGTTACAGAATAAAGAGGGTTGTTGGCAACTTTACATCCGTCATTGAAGACCCATTGTGAGGGTGATTACCCTGATAAGAGATGAAATTAAAGGGAACAGCCTTCTTGTCGAAGGCCCTGCGGAATTTGAGGTATTGAAAGGCAGTGTCAGTGTATTTGGATGTCCTGTATCCAGGCTTTCCATCCCCAACGGTAAGGTTCTTCCACTGTATATGGAAGAGGACACCAGTGTGAGAATAACTGATGATGCACATGTAATTCCCCTTGAAGGCAGTCCGATACCCGGGGAGTGGGACAGCCTTCTTGAAAGGATAATTTCTGAAGATTACAGAAAGATAATGTTCGTTGGTCATTCCGATACGGGAAAGAGCAGTGCGATAACATACATGATAAAGCGGGTTGAGGGTCAGCAATGTGTTCTTGATACGGATATAGGGCAGGCCGACGTCTCACCACCAGCATCCATAGGTCTCGCGATCGCTGAGGAAAAGATTCCCGGATTGAGTTATCTGAAACTCTACGATGCCTTTTTTATAGGAAAGACATCTCCGGCAAAAATTGAACTGAGGTGCCTCAGGGGAATCGCGTCGATGATAAAAAAGGCCGAGGAAATTTCGGATATGGTTTTCATTGATACAACAGGATGGGTTTATGGAATAGGGGCGAGAGAATATAAACTTGCAAAAATAGGGGTTATCGACCCCGATCTCATAGTCTGCATGGGCAGGGATATATACTATCTCAGGGATTACAACAGGGTGGTTTTACCCTCTTTTGTGGTAAAAAAAAGAGACAAAATAGAACGTGCAGAATTCAGGGAAAGAAAGTTCAGAGAGGGACTCAGGAATGGAAAGCGAATCTCCGTGAAACTCGATGAAGTCAGAATCATGAACTCAATGCTGTTTTCTGGAAATACTCTCACCGATGAGGAACTTAAAAGCCTTGAGAAACTCGTTGGAATCAGGTTGATTTACGGTGAAAAATCTGATGATTTCATTGTCCTGCTGACAGATGAGCCTGTGAATATAAGGGACATAATGCCCGATATAAAGACAGTCAAGGCTCTGTTTGAAATCGCAGATGTCAGGCTCTACACCCTCTCTCACTTTGAAAATCTTCTCCTGGGTATAAGGAAGGATAGATTCATGGGGATTGGTGTGATGAAAAATATCAGGCTTGAAGACAGGGAGATTGAGATATTTACCTCTGTTCCAAGGGAGGATGTTGAAACCGTTGAGTTCGGGATGATGAAGATAACCGAAGATGGGCGGGAACTCGGGTTTGTGGAATATTACTGAGGTGAGGATATGGAGGTTGTTAGCATTTCCACTTCCAGAAAAGAGGAGATCGTTGATATAACTTCTGAAGTGAGAAATGCGGTCAGGGGATTCGGGATCGGAGATGGTATTGCTCTCGTTTTCTCGTTTCATACAACAACCGCAATTGTCATAAATGAGGCCGAGCCCCGTCTTTTATCGGATATAGATGAATTTCTGAAATATGTTGTTCCTGAAAATCGCAGATACAGGCATGATGAAATAGATAACAATGCCTCAGCCCATCTCAGAGCCACTTTGCTCGGAAATTCAGTTACCATTCCGATAGTTAATGGAGATGTGAAGCTCGGTACATGGCAGAGAATTCTTCTCATCGAACTTGATGGTCCAAGAAATCGAAGGATCGGGATTCAGGCTGTTCCGGGCAAAATACATCATAAATAGTTAATAAATCCAGTAGCAAGAAAAACAATAAATAATAGACTGTTAAATTTGAGATGATAAGGTGAGCGGATGATAGGAATCACCAAAATGGTATGTGGAACTGCAACGGTATCGGAAGTTCTGACGTATGGAAGGGATAGCTCAAGAGTTCCCGCAAGATTGATACAGTTCTCCCGTGACAGTATTCCCGTAACGGTATGGAATGTCACCACCGCCTGCAATCTTGAATGCATGCACTGCTACGCCTCTGCAACAAAAAAGCCCGGGAGAGGGGAGCTTACGTTTGAAGAGGGTATTGGTTTGATCGATGACCTTGCAGAAATGAAGGTGCCGGTGCTGTTATTCTCGGGAGGAGAACCCCTTATAAGGGATGACATCTTTGATCTGATAAAATATGCCTCTGATTCTGGTTTAAGGTGTTCCATATCAACGAATGGAACTCTCATCACTCCTGAAGTTGCAGAAAGGCTGAGGGAAAGTGGAGCAGTTTATGTTGGAGTCAGTATCGACGGACTTCCGGAAACCAACGACAGATTCAGGGGAGGGAAGAATGCGTTCAACAGAGCAATAGAAGGGCTTGAAAATGCAAAACAGGCAGGTTTAAACACAGGCATAAGGTTCACGGTTACGAGATACAACTACGAGGAGGTTCCAGAAATAATTGACCTCCTTGTAGAAAAAGAGGTTCCGAGATTCTGCCTCTACCATCTGGTGCCATCGGGCAGGGCCAGTTTCAGGGATGATATAACTTCACGGGAAAGAAGGGCTCTCGTGGATTATCTGTTTCAGAAAACTCTGGAGCTTCACGATGAGGGAATCAACACAGAAATTCTGACAGTTGACAATCCTGCAGATGGGGTTTATGTATATTTGAAGCTTAAAGAACTCGATCCGGATCTTGCTGACTCGGCATTTCAGCTCCTGAAGTACAGGGGAGGAGATAATTCGGGAAGAAAAATTGCAGATATCGATATGTTCGGGAATGTGCATCCGAATCAGTTCTGGTGGGATCATACGGTGGGCAATGTGAGGGAGCGAAAGTTCAGCGATATGTGGCTGAATCCAGAAGATGATCTTATAATAAAACTGAGAAACAAATCCTTATATCTGAGAGGAGAGAAATGCGGGCGGTGTAAATTTAAGGATGTGTGCGGGGGTTTCAGGTTGAGGGCGATGAGAGCCGGAGATCTCTGGGGTGACGATCCCGACTGTTATCTGACAAAAAAGGAGATTGGAATTGCCTGAGTTGGTTCATCTCTCCGGTACATCTGCGTTGCTCAGGAAATTTTCTCCGGAACTCTCATAAAACTCTTCATTCACCCTGTACTGCCACTGTCTTCTCCCACCCCTTCTCTCAA
Organism: Archaeoglobaceae archaeon; assembly: GCA_015523685.1. GTDB lineage: Archaea > Halobacteriota > Archaeoglobi > Archaeoglobales > JdFR-42 > WAJW01. Next base: position 4,628 of record WAJW01000116.1, on the reverse strand, counting down.
GAATTCTATCCTCATACATTCTCGCCAGGTATGTTGAGAGTGTTGTGGGCTTGATCTCCACTCCATGAGTCCTGGCAAACGCATCTCTGATTTCAGAAGAGGTGAACCACTTCCTCGGATAGGTTATTCTCAGAAAATACTCGAGCTGTTTTATAAGCGAATATCCATGTTCTTCTTCATGAGCTGAGGGGTGAGGGATCGATTCAAGATCGACCATTTCCAGACATCTCATCAATTTTTCCCGGGTTATGTTTCCTTCAAACTGGAATATATTTCTGGTCCCGTCGTCATATTCCACTTCAATCCGAACCCTCATCCCCTCAGCTCCATCCATCCCCTCCGATTCATAAATGTGAATGTGAGTGAATGAAGTGATTTATGTGAATATGTAGTCATGGCATCATATATAATCTTTTTCTTGAAGAAGGGGTTCAATCTATTTTCTATTGAAATAGAAACAATCTGGATGCATTAAATCTAATATTCCATTTTTTAGAATCTTTTAATCTCGTTCTCCATTCACAAATTTGATTATATTGTGAATGTTCATGATCTTTTTTATACCGGTTCCAGAGGAAATATAGCCTGATGGGAGTTGGTCAGGTGAATCACATATTCACAATTGTGAACTGTATATTTTCTTCTTCCAGTTTTTTAATGACTCCTGGCAGTCCACTCTCCACACAGAGGAGAATTGAGGAGACGCCGTGATGTGCAGCTTCCACAACCGTCTCTCTGGAACCAAAAAAGATGGGTTCGATTCCTGCCTTTCTGAGGGCCACAAGGGATTCCACACCAAATGCAGCACAGAACAGGTTTCTATTTTCTTCAACAAATTCTTTCAGCTTTTTCAGATTCAGTTTTTTTGACCCGCCTTCTATGGCATCGGGAACCTTGATTATTATAACCCTGCCTTTCTTCAGTGGAATCTCAGGAGACAGAGATTTGACCGCGATCTCATCTCCCTGATCTCCTGATGTTAAGGCTCTACAGCTTCCATTTTCGTGAGGGTATGCGTAAACAATACCATCTTCCACCGAAAGCTCAACCGGTTCCCCCTCGGAAATGCTCTCCTTACATATCGCCACAATTACGGGTATTTTTGAAATTATTCTTTTAAATGTGTCTTCTGAGAATCTGAAAAGGTCTCTTGCCTGATGTGAAAGCCAGTCCAGTCCCTTTCCGGTGACCTCATAATCCCCACGCCCCCTCACGGTAATGAGCCCCTCTTCTACAAGCTCCCTGAAATATTCGGAGATGGCCTGTGGGGTGACGCCAAGTTTTTCAGCGATCTCCTTCTGGTTCGGAGTGGGTGTGAAAAATGCAAGCTCTCTCATGATCATGAACTTCATTGCAGTTTTTTTGCTCTTCAGAACATCCATGTTGAGGAACTGGTACTGAAAGAAAATAAATTTTACTTAGAGTTAACCAGTCCTGATACGATAGCATTGATTAAGTTTTCATCCGATCCCTTTTCTGGAAAGAATTAAGTATCATAAGGTTGGAATGAATTAAAGGATATTTGATGATTGCAGAATCCAGCTATACCCCTCATACCGCAAAGGACATCCTCCGGGAGATGAAGGACACCTCGGAAATGATGGTGGATCTTGCTTATTCTGCACTGCTTTTTAACAACAGAGAGATTGCAGAAGAGGTGCTTCATCTTGAAGAAAGGATGGACGAGCTCCTGCACAGAATAAGGGTTTCCTGTATTCTTGCTGGAAGGAGGGTTGACGAGGCTCAGGAGCTCTCCGGGATCCTCAGCATAGCGGGAGCGGCAGAGAACATAAGCAATGCAGCGGGTGATATAGCAAAGCTGGCCATGCGTGGTTACAAGCTTCCCAAGGAGATTGTGAGAACGATAATTAAGGAGGCAGAGGAACCTCTCACCAAAGTCAGACTGAATCCGGAGTCGCCCCTCGCGGGAAAAACACTTGGAGAGCTGAAGCTTGCCACCGAAACCGGAATGACCGTTATAGCCATAAGGAGGGATGAAGAGTGGATATTCAACCCGGAAAAGGACACATTACTTCTCGGAGGGGATGTTCTGTTTGCCAGGGGTCTTGAAGAGGGCCTTCCTGTTTTTTTCGAGCTTGCAACAGGAAGGAAATGCGACATCAAGCAGAAGGAATTTGAAATCCCCATAGATGATCTTGACAGGTCGCTGGATATAGTCATTGAGATGAAGAATCTGATGGAGCTATCCGTGGGCCTTGCTTATTCAGCAGTCCTTTTTTACAGTGAGGATATTGCAAATGAGGTGAAGCTCATAGAAGAGCAGATGGACGATATGAGGTACTCTCTCCATTACTGGGTTCTGGAAGCGGCAAAGCACGTTTCATCATTTGAAGAAATGAAACCATTGCTGGCCCTCCTCGAACTGGCCCACTCTTCCGAGGTTATTTCCGACTCTGCATTCGAGATCGCCGACATTGTTCTGAAAAAACAGAGGTTGCACCCGATTCTGTCCCATGCTATAAGGGAATCTGAGGAAATTATAACAAGGGTCATGGTGGAGGAAGGCTCTCCACTGGATGGAAGAACCCTCGGAGAGCTTAAGGTGGAGTCTGAAACGGGGATGTTCATAATCGCTGTAAGAAGGGGGGATAAGTGGATCTACAATCCAAGGGCGAGTACGAGGGTATTTTCGGGAGACCTGCTGATCGCAAGGGGAACAAGAATGGGAGAGGAACTCCTCATGAAGATGTGCATGGCAGAGAAAGGAGAGTAGGTTCAGAAGAGTGTATCGGGGCTGTTCTTGAGTATTGCGGTCCACCACCACATCGCCATATCCGCCAGATCTTTGCTGAAAATTCCCGATAACCTGTATTCACCGTTCTGCAATGTTATCAATCCTGCTCCAATAAGCTTCCGTCTCATGGAATAAAAGGAGGATCTCCCTATATTGAGCTCTGATATTATCTCCTCCCATTCATCCACTGAAAGAGGATTGCCACTCTTCTGACTTTCCTCAACCATCGTGATGAATTTAACAGCTGTCAGGGCAGTTTCCTCCTTTTTGAATATCCTTCTCATCAGCTCAAGTAATGGGTCTCTCGACTGGGTTATTCTTGCAGATTTATCCGATCTGACAATTATTGATGTGGAGGTTTTTGGAGCGTCTTTTACCTTTGCCATTCGGCTCCCACTATCCCTGCTGAACACCGGCCATACCGAAGTTTTCTTTTGGAAATTCCCGGATCACAACCCAGACCTGATCCGGCTCGACTCCGAGGGCTTCCACGACACTTTTCGTGACCTTCTCTATGAGTTTCTTTTTCATCTCTTTCGTCCTTCCTTCGAACATCGTAATTTCCACAACAGGCATGGATTATTATAATCTTAAAGTGGTACTTATAGTTTCTCTATGCTTCAAAAAAAGATATATATCAAATAGCTGGTTTTGAGTTTGCGTGAGACCATCACTTGACAGATACTTTATGGAGATAGCCTATCTTGTTGCATCGAGATCCACATGTCTGAGGAATCAGGTCGGTGCGGTCATAGTTAAGGAGAAGCAGATTCTTTCAACAGGCTATAACGGGGCTCCCTCCGGGTTGCCTCACTGTCTGGACATAGGCTGTCTCAGAGAACAGCTAAAGGTTCCATCAGGAGAGCGTCATGAACTTTGCAGGGCGGTTCATGCCGAGCAGAACGCAATAGTTCAGGCAGCAAAACACGGAGTGAGCATAAAAGGTGGAACGATATACACAACACACCAGCCATGCATAATGTGTTCCAAGATGATCATAAATGCAGGGCTTGTGAGGGTGGTTTATGGTCAGAGTTATGCAGACGAAAACGGAATCAGATATCTTGAAGAAGCCGGGATAAAGATCGATTACTTTCCGCTGGAGTAAAATAATCAGGAAAATTAATGAATAAGATGTCTGCCACAACCGTAAAGAATATAAGAGACTATTATATAAAACTCGCCAGAGAGGAACAGGGGTTCCGGGTGGAGAGCAGAGAAAGATGAATGAACTGGTAGAACTGACAAAAAAGTTGATCGAAATTCCGAGTGTAAGCGGAAATGAATCTGATATATCTCAGTTCATCCATGAATGGTTTGATTCATACGGCCTGAACTCACGAATTGTCGATGGTAGCAATGTGGTCTGTGAACTCGGAAGGAGACCCTTCACCCTTCTTTTCAACAGTCATATCGATACAGTACCACCTTCCGGAGATGCACGCTTCAGGGCTATTGAAAAGGACGGGAGGATCATAGGTAGAGGGGCAACCGACTCCAAAAGCTCCGTTGCCTGTATGATGATGGCCATGAGGGAGTTGGCCGATTCGGGGATAGAGGGGGTAATCTTCACCGGTGTAAGTGGGGAAGAACTGCCACATCTCGAGACAAAGGGGACATACAGATTGATAAAGAAAGGCATAAGGGCCAGGTATGCTGTGGTGGGTGAACCCACGGTTGATCTTGAAACTGATAGATTCACTCTGGGAATAGGTTCCAGAGGGAGGCTCGAGGTAATTTTGAAAGCTGAAGGTTCAGAGGCCTCGACTTCGGGGGAGAAAAAGGTAAAGAATGCAATAATGCTGATGACAGAGGCAATTGAGAGAATAACCACATTTCCCAAGCATAAATGCAGGGTGAGAGAGGATATAAT
>WAJW01000115.1 GCA_015523685.1 Archaeoglobaceae archaeon | reverse complement strand
CCGTATCTCTCACCCTCATCGAGGATTCTATGGATGGTCTGCTCGAGAAATTTATCGCTCACAAAGAAGTTTACATAGGGGCCTTTCTGCTCTATTCTTCCTATCAAATCCGATTTTTTCTCCTTCGCCTTTTCTGCGAGCTCTTCGGCCTTTCTAACCGGGTTTCTCTCTTCGAGCCTGAATGCGGCTCTGCAGGCAATATCTGCAAATTTCGATTCTTCAAGGTCAGCCCTGCTGACCTCACCATCATAAATCTCAATGATCTCCTCCATGAACTCCCTGAAAGTCATTCTCTCACCCTGAATCTGAGGATGGCTGCAATCCCGCCAAAGGCATTGAAAAGCTGACCCCCTTCTTCTGACTCAGTTGATACGAATTCCACCCTTGTGCCTGTCTGATCTGCAAGTTCTGTAAGCTCTCTTACCACATCTTCCTCATTGACCTTTTCCATGGCAACATTATCCCTTTCACATTTTGGAGGTGTAACATTCTCGCCTTCCCTGTACGTTATTTTTCTGGTGTCTCCGCACATGGGGCATCTGAACTCAACACGGAAAAGCCTGAGATCCTCTGAGAGTAGCAAAACATCAACGGCACCCATTTTGAGTGCTTTTCTCACCTCATTTTCCCCATACGTTGCAAGCCCATCCTTCACGAGCTCTTTCATGAATCTATTAACAAGTTTTTTCTCCCTTACTATATCGAGCTCCTGAAGTGCCTCCTCAGCATTCTCCACAAGCTCATGGAGTCCGGATTCATCTGTATATGAGACATCAAAGAGTCCTATAACCCTTTTCTGCAATTCATGATGGAGGTATTCCCCCTCATAGAACTCCTCTTTTGTAGGGCTTGGCCCACCTATCAGAATTCCAACGAGGTCCTTGCCAATGGGCAGAAGTGTTTCGGTTGCAGCCTCTCCGACCTTTGTATAAAATTCATTTATTGCAATGAGTCTCAATCGCTGAAACCTGACAGAGCTCTGCCCCCCTTTTCTGTGTTTACCCGGAACCATGGAGGTCAGGTGCTTGAGAGGCTCTATTCTTTTTCCTCTCAGAGTACCAATGGTGGCCTCACGTCTATCTATAACTATGAGTCCATAAGTCTCCTTTTCCACGAGCATATCTTCAAGGGGTTCAAGATAGAAGGTATTGTCACAGTGATACTTATACAGTGGCACCGGTTCAGGAGGTTCAAGAACTTCAGTTATAAGTTTGAGTTTGTCCCCTCCAAGATCAACAGTTCCGCTGAATATGACCATCCCCCGTTCCGGTGGTTTTCTGTAGTGTTTCAATCTCTGTAGAATGGACTCTATTGCACTCTGCACGTTAGTCCTCGTGGACTTTGATTTTATATTGGATGCCTGACTGTACTCGGATCTGAGGTGATTCGAAACATCCGCTATGGCCCTGTCAGGCGGTATATATAGACTTATCAGCTCTGTGCCTCTGCCTCTGTACTTCTTCAGTTCCTCCAGCTTTCTTTTGAACTCGTATTTGGACAATGACATCATCATCCTACCACTTCCACCGGTTTGATTGTGCTAATTGATTGATATTCTGCATCACCCTTCCCAGCATGCTTCTGATATGCTCTGATAGCTCTGAGAAGGTCAATTTTCCTGAATTCCGGCCAGTATATATCGCAGAAATATACAACACTCTCCCCTCCGTTTGTCTGCCAGGGGAGAAAATTTGAGAGTCTCTGTTCTCCACCTGTTCTTATCAGAAGATCAACCTTTGAATAGTTGGGTGTGCTGGTGTACAGGTATTTCTCTACAATTTCCGGAGTTACCTCATCTTTCTTAACTCTCCCCCTGGAAAATTCCTCAGCTATTTTTTTTACCGCGTGAAGAATCTCCTGTCTCCCCCCATATCCGATCGCAATATTGAGCGCGTATTCGGAGTAGTTTCTTGTTGTTCTTTCAATTTCCTCAGCGATATTCCTTATTTCGGGGGTAAGTTTTGATAAATCTCCAATTATCTTCACCCTGACCCTGTTTCTGTGAATTGTTTCATCTTCAACAAGCTCTCTGAGTTTTTCTTCTATCAGTTTGAAAAGATGTGACTTTTCCTCCTCTTTTCTGTTAAGATTCTCGGTGGAAAGGGCATAGACGGTCAGTGTGGGAATCTTTAATTCGAGACACCACAGAAGGACTTTCTCTGCGGTTTTGCTTCCAATCCAGTGGCCTATATATCCGGGCATTCCGAGCTTTCTGGCGTATCTCCTGTTTCCATCCATTATAATGGCCACATGGCCGGGCATTTGTCCACTTCTCACTTCTTTTTCGAGTTTCCACTCGTATATTCGATATATAAATCTGAGTATGAATCTCTTGAGCATTATAAACTCTCCAGAATGTTTTTGAGAATATTCCTGTGAGTTTCCTTCAGCGAATACAGGTTGTGATTCCCGCTCACGTCTATCCTCAGGATCCCGAGCCTTGTGTTCATGAGCCCGACCATTGCAGATACTCCCCGGTAATTCATGGTGAATCCCTCCTCCCTCAGGATATTGTAGATCTCCACCGTTGTGTACTTACCTCCATTCAGGAATATCTCAAGCACCCTCCTCCTGACTCCCGTTGTATCCCTTGAAAGATACTTCGTCAGTCTCTCTCTCACCATCTCTTCATTCAGTGAAATCACCTCTGCTTATAGTGGTATTACTTCCACAACTGTTTCCTCTGAGGTGGGATATCGTTCTATTATGGAAACATTAAAACCTTTTCTCTTCAGCCTCCCGGCCAGTTTCAATGCTGTTTCAGGATCAATTTCCACACCACCTGACCTCAGAATATAACGAACTCCATACCTCTTCATAATTTTCTCCAGTTTAACTGTATCACCTTCAACAAACCCGCATATCACTGTTCCGTCATCCGTTTTTTCGTATAACCGATCCATTTTCCGGCTCATTCTCCTGAATCTGTTTCTCATCTGAACACCGTCCTTAAAACCTGAACTGCAGTAATGAAATTTGTGCACGAGTCTGGCGTACTCAAGGGCTATTTTTCTGCTCTCGATGGATCCTGATCCCTCTCCAAAGCTGTATTTCTTTATGAGCCTTCTGAAGTTGTACGGAGTATATTCAAGCTGGTTGATGTTCAGAAATGCAGAGGTTTCGTTAACGATATTCACAATATCCATGCTCAGTCTGAGGGCAGGTATTTCAAATCCATATTCCATCCCGTGGTCAGCTGAGGTTTCAAGGGCTGGCAGGAATCTCCCGGGATTTTTGAGATCTGGAGGATGAAATCTTATTTCATCGAGTCCTGAAGAGAAAAGAAGTTCGATGACTTTTTTTTCTGGCGGAATGCTGGTATAGAGATGGATATGGAATTCCTCACCATAGAATTTTTTCAGAAGGGTTATCATCCCTGAAGTTCTTTTGAGATGGATAAGTGGTTCTCCACCAGTGATGGATGCGCCCTCTGCATCCATTCTCTCAGCCTCTTCAAGAAGGTCTTCAGGTCTGGTAACCCTGGTCTCATTTGCAAATGTCCCCTTCCTCTCCGGGGAGACAGGACAATAGTAGCACGAGTTTGGGCATTCTGCAGAAACAAAAATAACGAGTTTCGCTCCTCTCTCACACATCCTGCATCCTTCAGACAGATATGTGTAGAAAGACCCACCCTCTCTCGACCTGAGTTTCAGATCCTACCACCCCTTCGCTTTAATTCAGATTTGATAAGAGGATTTTTTCCCGCAAGGTCTCTAAGTCTTTCTTCCATGCTCTCCTCTGGATGAAGCGAGATATCAACAAAAACCCCGGTCCTTCCTACTTCGCCTCTCCTTCTCAATACTCTGACTCTCTCTTCAATCACATCACGGTTAACACCGAGCATTTCAGCGGTATGATTGTATGGTAAATCTC
>WAJW01000114.1 GCA_015523685.1 Archaeoglobaceae archaeon | reverse complement strand
CAATAAGAGTAAAGACGCTCCTATATTTCAGCATGCGGATTATTGAATAGTCGGTGACCTTTACAGAGTTGTTCCAGAGCTGATAAAGAGACTCAAAGAAGGGTGAGGAGATGATTCCAGAGCGAGAATACCTCCCTTTTATGCCCGGATGGACACCGTACGTTATGTACTCTATTTTTATAATTTCCATTCTGGTTTTTCTTTACAGATTCAATTATAATCTTAAAGTGTATGATGCAGGATGGAGAACGTATTTTTACGGGATTTACACCAACCTGAAAGCTGAATTCAAGGAAAGAACACGTATACTCCTCACCTACGTTTTTGGTCAGAAAAAGTTACTCAGGAAAAAATTTCCCGGACTTATGCATGTGCTCATATTCTATGGAATCATAGTGCTATTCCTCGGTTCCTTTCTGATATTTCTCCAGGAGGACATACTCACCCATGCAGGTATAAAATTTCTCAAAGGTGGGTTTTATCTGCTTTTCGAAGTTGTTCTGGATGTGTTCGGCATTGCTCTCATAGCAGGATCACTCATCGCCCTTTACAGAAGACTGGTTTTAAAACCGGAATATCTGGAGAGTAACTATGCTGATTTTATCCTTCTCTTTGCTCTGTTTTTTATGGGTGTAAGTGGTTTCCTTCTTGAAAGCATCAGACTTTCGGTTACAGATGTTCCATGGGGTGGTTATTCATTCATCGGATATTCGATCTCACGGGTGATTAAAATTGAAAATCTCACATTTTATCGCTCTCTCTGGTGGATACACGCCATTACAGCTTTCGTCCTTATAGCATCAATCCCATACACAAAACTTTTCCACATATTTCTTATCCCTTCGAACCTCACATTAAGGGATGCCAAGCCCGAAGCCAAAATGACAACTCCCTTCAACCTCCTTGAACTTATGGAGAAGGAAGAAGATTTTGAGATTGAGATCGGCGTCTCCAGACCATCTGAACTCAGATGGAAAAAGAGACTTGAAATAGATTCATGTGTTAATTGTGGAAGATGTCAGGAAGTCTGTCCTGCCTATTCTGCAGGTAGAGACCTCTCTCCAAGGATTGTCGCACAGAACGTTAAAACAAATTTACCGGAAAAGGAGAAGACACTCATAAATGGGGTCATATCAGATGTATCGGTATGGTCATGCACCAATTGTTATGCCTGCGTTGAAGAATGTCCTGCCCATATAAACCATGTGGACCTGATTGATGATTTTCGCAGATATCTGATAAGCGAAGGGAAGATAGATGAACAGAAGATAACGATACTCTCCAACCTTGATAGAAATGGAAACCCATATGGAATACCCTCCTATCAGAGAGCAGAATGGGTGAAAGCCCTGAATGCACCCGTTGTGGATGAGAATCCAGAATTCGAGTATCTGTACTGGATTGGATGTGCAGGATCAATAGACTCGAGAGCACAGAATATAACTAAATCCATGATAAACATTCTGAATAAGGCAGGAGTCAGTTACGCTATTCTCGGCGAACACGAGAAATGTTCCGGTGAGATTGCTAAAAGATTAGGAGAGGAGGGACGTTTTCAGCAGATTGCTCTCGAAAATATAGAAATTTTTGAAATGTATGGTGTGAAAAAGATAATAACTCACTGTCCTCATTGTTATACCGTTTTCAAATACGAATATCCGGAACTCGGCGGAAACTACGATGTTATTCATCATTCGGTCTTCCTCAATAAACTGATCAGGGAAAATAAAATTCAGATTGCCAGACCCCTCAACCTGACTGCCACCTATCATGACCCCTGCAACCTGGGAAGGGCTCACGGGATCTACAATCCACCAAGGGAGATTCTGAAGATGGCCGTAAATAAAATTACTGAGCCCATAAGAAGAGAGAGCAGAAGTTTCTGCTGTGGTGGTGGAGGAGGAAACTCGTTTTATTCTGTTCCAGAAAAAATCAAAATAAGCCAGTTAAGAATACGTCAGCTTTCTGAGACAGGTGCAGATACGGTGTGCATCTCATGTCCTTTCTGTGCCACCATGTTTGAAGATGCAAAAAAGATAGAGGGTCTCGAGGGACTCTCAGTCAGAGATATCTCCGAAATCATCTCGGAAATAATGGAAAACCACAGTGATTGAAAACCACCTGAACCTGTTTTATGCTATATTTGTTTTTGGACTTTTTAACGTATAATTCCATTTTAATGGAGATATAATCAATAAAGTTTAAATATTGTTAGAGAATATACAACAACAGTAGGAGGGAAGTTGGATGACCACTAATCAGGAATTGCTCAATCTTAGAGAAAAATATGTTGCTAAGGGCGTATTCAACACCGCATTGAGTTTTGTATCCAGGGCAAAAAACGCGATAATCGAAGATGTGGAAGGAAACAGACTAATAGACTTCACCTCGGGCATAGCCGTGCAGAATACGGGGCATTCTAATGAGACCATAATAAACAGGGTTAAGGATCAGCTTGAAAATTACGCTCATGTCTGTTTCCACGTAATCATGTACGAGTCATATGTCGCCCTTGCAAAAAAACTCGCCGAAATAACGCCTGCACCACTGGAGAAATCCATGTTCACCAACAGTGGTGCGGAAGCTGTTGAGAACGCAATCAAGATCGCAAGAGCATATACCGGAAGGAATGGAGTAATAACATTTGAAAACGCTTTTCACGGCAGAACTTTTATGGCCATGACCCTCACAAGCAGTATAGTACCGTACAAAAAGGGGTTCTCCCCCTTTATGACGGATGTCGTAAGACTTCCCTTCGCATACTGTTACAGATGTCCTCTCGGAAAAAGCTATCCTGATTGTGGTGTGGAATGCACGGATTTTATTGAGAGAGCGTTTGTAACATACATATCTCAGGAGGATACATCGGCAATAATAACCGAGCCGGTTCAGGGAGAGGGCGGATTCATAGTCCCACCGGTGGAATACATGAAAGAACTCAGAAAAATTGCAGACGAGAGAGATGTTCTCCTGATTCTCGATGAGGTTCAGACAGGATTTGGAAGAACGGGAAAGATGTTCTGCTTTGAAAATTATGACATAGTACCTGACCTTCTGACCCTTGCCAAGGCTTTTGGAGGAGGACTTCCTCTGGGTGGAGTGATCGGGAAAAAGGAGATTATGGATGCTCCCGATGTGGGTGGTCTCGGAGGTACATTCGGTGGCAATCCTCTCAGCTGTACCGCAGGTCTCGCAACCATAGATGTGATCATGGAGGGCAGATTGCATGAAAGAGCAAACAAAATCGGAAATATTATCATGGAAAAATTACATGAGCTTGAGGGAAAGTTTGAAATCGTTGGTGACGTCAGAGGGATGGGCGCAATGAACGCCATCGAACTCGTTAAGGATAGAAAGAGGAAAACGCCTGCGAAGGATGAGACCGCAAGGCTTGTGCAGGAATGCATAAAAAATGGATTGCTCGTGCTGAAAGCGGGTATATATGGAAATGTGCTCAGGATACTCCCACCCCTGACCATAGAGGAGGAAATTCTGAAAGAGGGTCTGGAGATACTTGAAAACACACTCAGAAGTATATGATGTGGAGGAATCCAGCAGATGAAAGGCCTGTTTGTTGATCTTACCACGGATAGTATTGAAGGATTTGAAATCGAAGACGAGGCAAGGGACAGATTTAT
>WAJW01000113.1 GCA_015523685.1 Archaeoglobaceae archaeon | reverse complement strand
TTAAATTCTGTCATCTTGGTGATCTCGGGCATGTGCCTTCAGAAGATGTTGTGAGGAAAATCGGACGTGTTGACATTCTTTTCATCCCCGTCGGGGGTACATACACCCTGGATGCGAGAGAAGCCAGAAGAACCTCTGAGCTTATAAAACCTGATATAATTATTCCGATGCATTACAAAATACCCGGACTCAATCTTCCCATCGACGGGGTGGAAGAATTTCTCAGGGGTCAGGATGTGGTAAGACTCGACTCAAACACATGGGAAATTCCGGATGATCTCCCTTCAGGGAGGGTGATTGTCTTCAGTCCTCCCTGATCTCTTCAAATTTTATCTCCAGTGTTTCATCCCTGTACCTTGCCTTTACCGGTTCTTTCCCCCACAGAACATGTGGAAGGTACAGAATTCTCTTCCAGTTTCCGGTGGTAATTATAAGCTCCTCTCCCCTCGCCATCACATCGACCTCTTCACGGGATATAAAGGGCAGTCTGATGCTCAGAATGTGGTGCTTTCCCTCTCTGTAAATCCTGATGGGCTTTTCACTCGTATATACCTTTTCCGGGTCTTCATCCCCGTAGAGCTCTTCAGCAAGATTCGTGAGCAAAGGAATTCCGACCACCTCTCTGCTGTAAAATCTAACGGTTTTCATCGGAATTGAGAATGACTCCTCGATGATTCCGATATATCTCTGCTGGATTTCCTTCCATTTTCCCAAAAAATCATTATCCAGTTCGGGAAATACCCTGTTTACCACAAGAAGATCCACGTTGTATCCAAAGAGATTCAGATATGTGTAGGCTCTCTGTGTTTCTTTGATGACCATCTTTTCAGGAGTGCATACAAGCCTTATTGTGGTTTCTTCTGATTCAAGAAGTGTCTTTATTTCAGATAACTTTGTGTAAAGACTCTCAATGCTGTCCATAACCTCATCAGTGGGCATGGGTACTCTGGCAATGCTTTCCGCCACAGGTCTGACTATCTTGAGGATTTTCCTTTCCAGACCGAAGAATCGCTCCATGTACCATCTTGCCATCTCTGGAAAGCTCAGCAACCTCAATGTCTCTCCCGTGGGAGCACAATCCAGTATAATTGTGTCAAACTCATCCTCACCGGAGTATTTGTGGAGATAAAGCAGGCTTGCAAGCTCATCAAATCCCGGAAGGATCGCAAGTTCCTCAGCAATGATGTCATCCACACCCTGAGATCGGAAAAGAGCGGAGATATAGTTCTTGATTTCTCCCCAGTATCTCTCAAGTTCAAACTGGACATCAATCTCCTGGCCGTACAGGTTTTTTGCTATTTCCACTGGATCAGGCCCTATTTTAACGTCAAAGGAGTCTGAAAGGCTATGTGCTGGATCTGTGGATATTATGAGGCATCTTTTCCCATTTTCTGCAATCTTCAGTCCTGTGGCAGCTGCTATTGTGGTTTTTCCGACACCGCCCTTACCTGTAAAGAGGATCGTCCTCATTAAACACAGGTTTGCCTGACAGGTATTTTTAACTTCCTGTGATCTTCAAAATAGACCGGATCATATCTTTACCGCAAGCTCTTTCTCAAGTTTTCTGACAGTAATCGTTCCCCATGTGAATGCGATCACCGATGCCACAACATTCCCGAGTGTAACTCCCACGAGTATCCCGAAAAATCCCAGGTGATAAGAGAAGGCGAGAATATATGAAAATGCAAGCTGAAAGATGATGGTTCTCATAAGTGTTATGCCAAGTGAATTCTCACCCCTCCCTATTCCCTGAAACATGGCAACGGTCATTATACCGAAGGGTGTGAAGATCAGGAAAAGGGGCAGAATCCTCATGGCGATAACAAGATCCTGATATATCCTGATGGACGCCTGGGAATAGGTGAAAAAAAGAGCCAGTTTTGAAGATGCGGTTACCATAAGAAACACAATCATCATCTCTATCAGAGCAGAGAGCCTGATTGCATGGTAGTATGCGGTCTTCAATTTCTCTGCATTTCTCGCTCCAAATGATGCACCGGTGACCACTGTAAGGGCACCTGCCAGACCGAAAAGGGGAATGAAACCAAAATTGACGAAACGCCATGCACCCGTGAAAACAGCTATTCCATCACTTCCACCTGCCTCGAGTATCATGACATTGAGGAAGGCCATTGCAATGGACATTGAAAGGAGAGAGAAGGAAGATGGGAGACCCACCCTGAGGATATCGATCATGAGCTTCCCGTCGTATCTGAAATTTTTAAGGCTTGGTTTCACAAAGGTCTTTCCGGAGAGGAACCAGAAAAGAAAAACCGATGAAGATATTGCCATTGAGAGGACCGTGGCATATGCAGCTCCAGCTATGCCAAATCCAAGAACATATATGAAGATGGGGTCGATTATGATGTTGATGGATGTCCCCACCACATTCGCATACATCGTCCTTCTTGTATTGCCCTCTCCATTCATTATTCCCGTTGCAACATTGTTGAATACTAGAAAGATGGCTCCTGCAATAATTATTCTGGAGTAGCTCAGGGCAAGAGAGAGAACATCACCTCTGGCCCCGAGCATTTCCAGAAACTCCCTGAGCCTCAAAATGATCAGCATCAGGAGGCCGGCAACAACAAGGCCCGTTATGATTGCGTGAATGGCGGTATTATCAGCATTCTTTTTATCCTCTGCCCCTATTCTCCTTGAAATGGCCGAGGCCGCACCCACACCCACACCGAATGAAAGGGCCACAAAAACCATGAAGAGAGGAAAGAAAATTCCTATAGCAGACAGGGCATCTGCACCAAGACCCGCGACCCATGCACCATCTGCAAGATTGTAGAGGGTGAACACAAGATTGCTTATCATTATTGGTATTGACAGCTTTATTAGGGCTTTCTTCGGGTCTCCTGTGAGAATTTCCACTCCCTTCATGCATAATCCTCAATATTTTTCAGCATGTCTCCTATCTCTCCGAACACGGTCGGGTGCATACGATCATTTTCTTTTATCTCAGTTTGATTTACAGAATCGCCTCCAGACGGCATCGCGTGTTTTGATTCCAGAAGAGATTTCTCAATGGAAAATTCTGCCGAAAGAAATCTTCCGGAACTGTGGAAACTGATCAGAAACCTGTCTCTATCCATACTATCCGAACTGAATTCCGCTTTTATAAATTTTCCCACACAACCGGAATTCTGAAATTGAATCTTTTGTTTCTGTCGCTGGGTTTCAGGATATCCTGGCTAACCACCCTGGATGTCGTACCCTTTATCAACCCATTCCTTAAAGGATCCTCTGAAATCATAAACATTGCAGAACCCCATTTCCACCAGCTTTTTTGATGCAATGGAACTGGCAGGACAATCACGATCCTCTGAGTAAACGTAAATTTCCTCAGCGTTTTTAAGGAGATCATCCAGCTCCTCCAGATTGTTCACATCTCCATGAATTGCAGAGGGTATATGACCTTTCTCATAATCTTCTCTGGCCCTCACGTCTATGATGAGGGCACCTCTGTTTATGGCCTTCAAAACATCCTCTGCATCTGCCACTCCGGGTTCTGCATAGGAATCAACAATGCAGGTGTAGACGGGTCTTCCTGTTATGAACCTGTAGGCAGAGTAAGCAGCAATCACACCCTGAGCTGAAGAAACTATGGCCTGTTTGAATGGATTTGTGACCACATCTCCTGCAGCAAAAACCCCCGGTATGTTTGTTTCCATGTTCTCGTTGACCGGAATCTCCCCGTTTTCTGAGACCATAACGCCAATTTTTTTTGCAAGCTTTGAGTTTGGAATCCCTCCGATGGAAATAAAAACTCCATCAACATCCAGTTTTCTATTCCCGTTGTAATCCCTGTCCAGTGTGATGAATTCAAGGTTCTCCTTTCCCTCAAAAGAGAGAACATTGTAACCTTTCAGAATCTCAATGTTATCTATATTCTCAAGATTCCTCATATTTGCCGGCTCGGCATGGATCTCCTCACTCCTGCTGATCAGGTAAACCTTTTCTGCATATCCAGCGAGAACGATTGCCTCGGAAACTGCTGCGTCTCCACCACCTACAACCGCAACACGTTTGCCCTTATATTCCGGACCATCACAGAAAGCGCAGTAGTGTATGTTTCTGTTCTCAAATCTGTCATATCCCCTGGTCTTCATTTTTCTTCGTTCAGTGCCAGTTGCAATAATGACAGTTCTGGATATTAATGTTTTATCTCCTGCAACAACCCTGAATCTGTTGCCCTCTATTGAAATATCCGTGACCTCTTTCTCAATTATTTCCGTTCCATAGACGGATGCATGTTCCTCAAGGCTATCAATGAGTTCAAAAGTATCAATTCTTTTCAGTCCGGGCCAGTTCTCGATATATCTGGTGAGAATTATCGTCCCACCGATATCCCTACCCACGACTGCAGTTTTGAGACCCAGCCTTCCAGCATACATTCCGGCAGAGAGCCCTGCCACTCCTCCTCCAATGATGATGACGTCATACATTATGCGGGATTCATCTGCAATATCGGCAGTCAGGGTTTCACTCATAGTAACCCCACATTATTCAGAATTGCCTTCAACGGGATATTTCTCTTTCCAGTCGTTTATTCCACCCTCATAATCAAGCACATCATATCCGAGCCTCTTCAGCTTTCTGTATGCGGTTGGGCTTAGCCTGCAATCAAACGATGTGCAGTAAACCACGACCCTTTTATTCTTATCCAGAAGGTTCAGATTTTTATCGATCTCATCCAAAGGAATGTTAATCGCTCCGGGAATATGCTCCCTTGCATAGTATTCCGGTAGCCTGACATCCACAACTATCACGTCTTCCCTTTCCATTAATTCCTTCAGTTCTTCCCTTGTGATGCTTCCTGTCATGGAATTTAATGAGTCTTTTTGAATTAAATATCTTCCCCCTCAATCCTCAATCCAGTGCATTTCTGACAGGCGACGTATCGTAAATTATGGTCAGCTCCCGGATCTTTCCATCGTCGGAGAACCTGAAAACATCCACACACTCAAATTCACAAACCGATCCATTCTCAAGAGTCCATTCATATTTGAAATAAGCCATTGCAAACTCCTTTCCAGAACAGATATGAATCGGCTTTATCTTTGATGAAGCAGTCTCCATGAATAGCATTCTGTAAAACTCCTGAGCCTTCATCACACCATAGAGAGGAGATTTAACCACTGCATCCCCGGTGAAAAGTGAAATTATCTGCCTGTAATCTGAGTCTTCAAGTGCCTTGAGATATCTCCTGACCACATCTTCATGGAAGCTCATGATGTGTGATGCTATGGGAGAGAATATAACCTTTTCAGCGTATCAGCTTCCGAAATCAACAGAGTGTTCATTTATGTGCAGGTACGTGATGAAAGGTGACTTGAGATTGGCATCAAATAACAGCCATGAATTCGTTTCACTGTATCCCTTGTATTGTGAGCCGGTGGGCCTTTTAAGGACTATCTGAGCGTCGGTTTGAATGGCAAGAACTCTGAAGTAATGTTGAATTACATCTGACATTGAGAGGGTTGTTCCCTTCGGAAACTCCCCGATGGATGGATTCACACTCTCCTGGACAAATGTATCATTGCCCCATGTCCATGTGGGGTCCGAGAATGATTTTCCTGAAATTCCGGGTATGTTCACTCCCTGAATCTGATCAGTGTATTCCATGGTGATACTGCTGTTGAGGAGGTCTATGTACGATGAGTTTGTTCCCGTATACGGTATAGGCTGTGTCGTTATCCAGGTTTCATACTTGCCGTTTATCTCATCCACATACGCAACAACCACATAGTCCACCTGAGAACCCCCACCTGTCTTTTTGAATGAAATCCACAATTGATACGATCCTGTGTCGGTGTAAACGGGTAGATTGAGATCAGGAGTTAGGCCTTCCAGATTCACAACAAAGGTATTTACTGGGGTCGTATCGGTATAATTCAGCTTTCCAAGCGGGATTCCCGTGGTCAGGGATGAAAGGGGAGTTTTGGTTCCGTGATATGTTGCGGTCATTAAAAGCACAACTGTTTGATTGCCATCGTACACCGTGACATTTGCAGATGTCCTCTCTCTTGCGTACTTTTCCCAGGCTTTGTAAAATTCGCTCTGTATCACGAATTCAACATATCTGCACGTCACGGGATTGACGAAATTGGGGTTCATTGTGGAATTGGGATAATACACGATGGTACTTTTTTTACTTACAGGGATGGCTATCGTGCCGTATCCCCCTGAAGAATAATTGCTGGCGATTTTTATCAGGGGTAGGGTTAATGTATCCACCCTGAAGTGAAATTCAGGTGGAGATACCATGAATGAGTCATTTCCATCAAGTACCCAGACTCCTCCGTCCTCGAATCCAATTTTTCTGTAATCTTTCCTGAAAACGACCCTTCCTATGCTGTCATTATAAACGGTGATTTTCGATCCATTGGACAGGATAATATTGACTTCAACCCGATTTCCTCCTGTTTCAGCCCTGAGATTCCCCCCGAGCATATTGAACCTTACATACTGGGAAGGGGCTTCCCCAAGGGCAACCTTGCTCACAGTGTAATCCAGAACCGTCATCTCTACCTTGGCAACCTCCTCGGCGATTCTGTCAGATGTGGTGAGGACGTTCGGAGTGGCAATGACGAATATCATCCCTGCAGCAACCACCAGCACTGCAAATCCTATCACCCACCCCACAGGTTCTGAAACACCTCTGCTATCCATGAACCCCATTCTTTCACCTCAGAAAATCCACCTTCACAGGTACAACCTTGTAAAAAATTTCCCCACCACCAAGCCGGGCAACAAGGGTGTTTGTTGAATTGCTGTAACTCACAATGGTGAAATTCTGAGTCTCAAGATATGACCTCCAGGCATCTATATGGTAGGATTCGATAACCATGGTTGTATTTGAAGTTCTGTTAAAACTGCTATCCTCAAGATTCGTGAGCTTGATTCTCAGAACCCCTTTTCCTGCGGTCGCTCCTTCAATCCCGTATACATCGATAATTGAGAGCACAGCTATATTGCCTGATGTGTATAAAAAAGGTGGCTCAAGCAGAATACTCTTTCCATCCACCTCCCTGAAGATTCCACCATTCTCGAGTGACAGTATTAAGTCCTCTCCCTTATATCGTATTGAGTAAACGGGGTATCTGGTTCCCCCCACGGTTATATTCCCCGAAAGGTTTATTGAATAATAACCCTCATAGGTTTTGGACTCAACAACCCGGGAGGGGACCTCAACTTCAGCAATCTTGGCGAGAGAGGCCCTCAGCAGTCTGAAAGAAGATAGTATCTCCTGATTGTGGTTCACTTTAATATAGCTCTCTATGGCAGGATACGCTCCCATGTATATGAGACCTATGGCCAGTATCGTTATACCGAACATCAGAACCATGCCGACCTGTGTTGCGACCGCTCTTTCATTCATTTTTCAGCTCAATCCTCCCGTTCTCATAAACTATATAGGCGCTGTAGCTGAGAGCTTTTGAATTGTTCACCCTGACAGATGGGCTGAGGGGTATGTAGACCTCCCCCTTTGCGTAATCGATCTTCAGTCTTGGAGGAGAGCCATCAATGAGCTCTATGATGTACTGCTCCCCTCCTATTCTCTCAGGAACCGTGAGCTTTTTTTTGACATAATCCCCTCCCGAAAGATAAATCGTGTATATATCTCTGCTTATCTTTGACCCTATGTCATATGCCTGGTTCCCCCCACCCACCTCCTTCAATGTGCTCTGAAGGTCGTAAAAGCTGAACATAACAATGCCCACGAGTATCGCAGATATAGAAAGGAGAAAGATGGTCTCTACCGTAACGGTCACGGCCCTTTCACACCGAAAAATACTTTGTGAAGGTCTTGGAATACCCATTATAAACCACCGTTGCCTCTACATAATAAGTTATATCCTCCTCAATCTGCTGGGTCAGGGAATCGGGATACTTGAATTTCACATCAGCATTTCCATGATGGTCTGTTGTGTCAGACAGGGATGTTGAAACAAGAGTACCACCATCCCTGTAAACCCTGAATGTTACAGTTGCGCCTTCTATTTTCGTACCGTTCTCCCACGCGAGACCCTTCAGCTTTACCTTAAATTCATCAACCCACCCATTCTCATCTTTATCCTTTGTGTCCTTTATCTCCATTTTTTCTATCACAAAATTTCCTGTCTGATTTCCTGTTGATGGAGAGAACTGGAGAACAAATGACTGGAGAGTTGAATTGTAAGTAACATCCGCAACGAGATAATAGGTTGCATCCGGGTCGAGTGTACCAGAATAGGTGGTTGAAGCGAAGCCATTGGAGTCGGTCACATCCGTTCCGGTAAACAGAAGATTTGCATCATTCACCGAATTTGCATAGAGTTTAAATGTAACATCGGCACCCTGTATGAGTTGTCCCGTATCTGCAAACCTCAGGTTATTGAGCTGGAACTCGTAGTCTGCACCTTCCACAACCCTGAGTTC
>WAJW01000112.1 GCA_015523685.1 Archaeoglobaceae archaeon | reverse complement strand
TGTATAAGAGACAGGTATACGCATAAATAAAAAATTAATTACAGAAATTTGCGTAAAAATGTAAAAATGTATTTATCAATGCGTATGATTAATCATTTTTAAAATTACCGGCCAATTGAGAAATCACAAGGTGAAACGTATGGTTAGATGGGGAATGGTCATTGATCTGAAAAGATGTGTGGGTTGCAACGCATGCACGGCTGCCTGCAAGGCAAAAAACCAGACACCACCAGGGGTTTTCTATACAAGAGTGCTGATACATGAGAGAGGCGAATATCCTAACGTGTCACGGGTTTTTATTCCTGTACAGTGCAATCACTGCAGTGATCCTCCCTGTGTGAGGGTGTGTCCTACTGGAGCGTCATCCCAGAGAGAGGATGGAATTGTTTTCATAGACCACACAAAGTGTGTGGGGTGCAGGGCATGTTATGTTGCATGTCCCTACAACAACAGATTCTATCTGGACAGGGACTTTATCGATACGGGATACTTCCCTGAAGTTCTGACACCACCAGAAAAGATGAGCAGGGAAAACTTCCCGGGTGGAAAGGGAGGAGTCGTTGTTAAATGCGACTTCTGTTACGACAGAATCGAAGAAGGAAGAGATCCCGCGTGCGTCAGAACATGTCCTGCTGATGCAAGAAAATTCGGGGATCTCGATGACCCCGAAAGCGAGGTTCAGAAGCTGATACGTCAGAGGCATGGAAGACAGCCACTGCCAGAGGCAGGTACTGATCCATCGATCTACTATCTTGAGTGAGGTGAGATTATGGAACTACCCTTTGTTGATGAAAGAAGAGAGTTTCTTGTTGGTTTCAGAAGCCAGAATGAATGGAAATGGTTGATTGCCATAGCATTTTTCCTTGGAGAGATAGGTGCAGGCACCTATGTGATGTCGGTGATGAATGGTTATTTTGCAGGTGCCCTCGTGGGCATTCTTGTGGTTGTTGTTGGAAAAACTGCAGCACACCTCCTCTATCTCGGCAGGCCTGAGAGATTCTGGAGGATATTTGCCAATCCCACCACATCATGGATAAGCAGGGGCCTCTATGCCATGGTCGTATTCGCGATATTCGGTGGAATATACGCACTTTCAGGTACTGGAAGTATCTCATGGCTCGAGATCGGCAGTTCTTCTGCAAATGCCGTACTTGGAATTTCTCTGATCTCTGCTATTGTGGTGATGATATATGACGGATTCGTCATGGCTTACTCTCCCTCCCTCCCCTTCTGGAACACAACCCTTCTGCCCATTCTCTTTCTGTCATACTCTCTTCTTGGAGGTTCCACTCTTACACTGGCAATGGGATATCTCGGGCAGGGGAATCCGGGGATGATAACCGGCCTGGAAACGATGGAGCTATGGCTCATAATAATCAACTTTCTTATCATAGCGGTGTATCTATACACACAGTACTACACTAACGTTACCGCGAGAAAATCGGTCCTGATGCTGGTAAAAGAGAACTATTCAATCCCGTTCATCGCGGGAGTGATAATCGTTGGGCTGGTCATAACTCTCGTGATGGCACTTGCTTTTGCAGAGATCAGATTTGGATTCATTCTAATTGGACTTGCGGTTTCAGAGCTTATAGGAGATTTTCTGCTGAGATTCCTGATCCTGAGAGTCGGGGTATATTCCCCGGTTGTACTTTAAGAGGTGATAAGGATGAGTTCGTCTGAAGATAAATGGGTAAGAAGCGCATGTGACATGTGCCTGCATCACTGCGGGATTAAGGTCAGGGTAAAAAACGGTGTTGTTGTCGAGATTGAGGGAGATGAGACAAATGCGGACAATATGGGAAAGCTATGCCCGAAAGGTCATGCAGGAATTATGAAGCTGTATGATCCATACAGATTCAAACATCCCGTTCAGAGATCAAATCCGAAGAAGGGTTTGAAGGAAGATCCTGAATGGGAGAAAATCAGCTGGAAAGAGGCATTTGAAATCGTAGGAGAGCACCTTAAAAAACTGAGGGCTGACGATCCCAGGAAACTTCTCCCGGGGATAGGAGACTTTCAGAGGCTGTACAACTGGGCATGGCCTGCTGCCTTTGGATCTCCAAACATGTTCACCACCGTTGGGCTTTACTGTGGAGGGGCATACCATCCGACAAATGGTATAGTGCATTCCGCATTTGCAGCCATAAACGACTACAACTACTGCAACTACTGGATTCAGATAGGGAGTGGTGATGGATTTTCATCTCATCTCCATCTTTCAGGCTCGATCAAAAGGATGGCAGATGCAAGAATGAGGGGCATGAAGGTGGTGGTTGTGGAACCACGGCTATCACCTGCTGCAGCAAAAGCGGATGAGTGGATACCCATCCGTCCGGGAACCGACAGGGCGTTTGTGCTCTCCATGGCCCATGTCCTCGTTCATGAACTCAAGCAGTACGATTCTGAGTTTCTTAAAAAGAAGACAAACGCTCCCTATCTTGTGGGCCCGGATGAGTACTTTGTGAGGGATGAGGAGTCAAGACCACTCATATATGATCCAGTTGATGAGAAAATCAAACCTTACAACGATCCGTCAATCAAGGACTTTGCCCTTGAAGGGAAATACGAGTACAATGGAACCGAAGTAAGGCCCGCATTTCAGGTGATGAAAGATAAGATCGCAGAATACACGCCTGAATGGGCAGAAAAGATAACAACTGTACCTGCAGAGACAATAAGGAGGATAGCAAAAGAATTCGTAACTGAGGCAAGAATAGGAAGCACCATTGTTATCAACGGAAAGAGATATCCCTACAGACCCGCTGCAGTCAACTACTACAGGGGTGCCCAGTCTCACCTCTACGGGATCATGGATAACCAGAGCTACAAGCTCATAAACATGCTCGTTGGAAACATAGACGTTCCCGGAGGACATCTGGGAGTTCCGCTCTACCACCACTCCATAAGAGATCTCGTAAAACCGGGGCCTGATGGATGTATTCAGCCCGAACCCCATCAGCTTCACCCACCTTTCCCCTTTAAATATCCACCGGACAGCACACATCTGATGGAGTGGTTCCCCATAGGAGTTGATCCGGGGCATCTCAACACGGAAACCATACTCAATCCTGAAAAATTTGGACTGAACTACGTGCCGGATACGATGTTCCTCTACCACACCAACCCAATGTGGAACATGCCTGGAACGGACAGGGTGATGAAGGTCTTCCAGAAAATGGACTTCATTTTTGCCCTGGATATATGGGAGAACGAATCAACGAAATGGGCTGATATAATCCTTCCTGACCACACCTATCTCGAGGGGTGGACGCTGACAATAGTTGAGGCGCCAATGGTCACAGGGCACGTTCTGAGGCAGCCCGTGATTGAACCCCTCTATGATACGATGGATGCAACAGATATTCTCATCGAACTTGCAGATCGAGCCGAGTTTCTTGATGCATGGAACGAGACTCTCAACTTTGTGCTCGGACTTGTTGAAAAACCGGAGTACATGCTTGAACCTGATAAGAAGTACAGGGCTGAGGAGATATTTGACAGGGTTGCAAGGGCAATCTACGGAGAAGATAAGGGGCTTGAGTGGTTCAAGGAGCATGGAAACACAATGAGGGAAATGACTCCGGAGGAACTCTACGACCCATATGGAGATCTCAGACTTCATTTTTACATGGAGGTCGTTAAAAAGGAGGGAGATACGCTCAGGTCAAATCTTGAGAAACACGGAGTTGACTGGTGGGATACAAGCTTCTATCAGCCCGTTCCCATATGGAGAGATAATCCGCTTCACGGTAATGGAGAATACGATCTCTATGCCATAACGTACAAATCAACCCAGCACATTTTTGCGATGACTGCAGTCAACCCGTGGCTCACTGATATAAGCGTGAAAGATCCAATGCAGGGGAATATAGTTATAAACAGACGCACAGGGGAACAGATGGGTCTTAAAGACGGTGATAGAGTCGTGGTAAAATCCCCCTATGGCAGGGTAGAAGGGAGAATAAAGCTGGTGGAAGGTATCCACCCTGAGGTCGTGGGATTTCCCAATGACATAAGC
>WAJW01000111.1 GCA_015523685.1 Archaeoglobaceae archaeon | reverse complement strand
GAAGAGAATCTGCCCTTAAAACTCCGCAACTCTCACCCTTCTCCAGAATACAATAGCTGAAATAATCGTTAATCCAGCGACAAATACAACCTGAGTTGCAGTGCCCCCCATCTGCTCCATGAGATTTCTGGCCAGAACCACTCCCGCAACAACCATGAAAATGCCTGTAACAACAGCAAGGGGGCCTCTTCGTGGATAATCCCTGTAAAAGTCATGGATCACCGCAAGAATGATACCCGCAAAGAATATCTCCCGGAAAAATAGCCCCGCAACGATAATTCCCACTATGGAATATGTGAAAAAATTCCTCTCCAGCCTCTTAAGACCCTCGTCAAGGAGAAGAATGGCGGGGATAACTGCATAAAAAAGGACGGGATAATCAACTCTGTATATGTCCGCAATAACCAGCTCATAGCTGAGGGCTATGCAGTAGATGGAGTAAAGGATTAGAAAAACATCCTTTCTCACCTTCGAGATATAAACCAGTAGAGAGAGCAGTAATCCATTCTCGAGAGAGAAATGCTCTTCCTCATCTCCCTGCCTGTATCCAGAACTATGTAAACTCCCCCCTCAATCTCCCTGATAAAATCCTTTATGATAAGCTCACCCAGCCTTGCGGTTGCCTTCCATTCTATGTATCTTGTATCATCTCCGGGCTGAAATCTTCTGAGGCCACTGACATCCATGCTCAATTACCCTGCGATGGCCCTCTGATAGGCCTTTGCCAGCCTGAGATTCTCCTCGGGCTCAACTTCGAAGGATGGATGAACATCTATCCTCGTGGAGGATCTCAGTGGAAATTCCCTGATGTAAAGACCCCTCGTATCGCGAACCCTCAGCACAGGGCCTTTAATCTCATATACCCCCTCACCGGAATTATGTGGTAGTCAATTTCCCTTTCCTCTCCCCTCTTC
This sequence comes from Archaeoglobaceae archaeon, assembly GCA_015523685.1. Classification (GTDB taxonomy): domain Archaea; phylum Halobacteriota; class Archaeoglobi; order Archaeoglobales; family JdFR-42; genus WAJW01. Next base: position 2,688 of record WAJW01000111.1, on the reverse strand, counting down.
AAGAAGACATCCGCGATATTTTCCACCCTGAATCCGGGAGGAAGCCTTTCAGAGATGGTAACAATAACATCCTTCCCCGAGTTATTCTTTATTCTCAGCCTCACCCTGGTTTTCTCACCTTCCACCATGGATTCCTGAATCTCCCTCTCACCCGTCACATCCGGAGAGAACTCCCGCCTGAGATACACCAGATAAAAAACAAGAGCGGTCGCAAGAATTGCGGGAAAGACATTCTCAAGGAGATAGCCCTGAAGAAAAAGAATCCCTGCCAGAAGTATCAGGATGTCTTCTCTCTTCATTTGGGTACCTCGACGTCATCGAGGATCTCCATGACAATATCATCTGGCCTGAGGCCGTCAAGCTCATATTCTGCCTTCAGCTTGATTCTGTGGCTCAGGACAGACACCGCAAGCTCCTTCACATCATCAGGAATCACATAGTTCCTGTCTCTCAAAAATGCCAAGGATTTCGACGCAAAGAGAAGATGCTCTCCAGCCCTCGGGCTTCCTCCGAGAAGGATTCTTTCATCGACTCTCGTCCTGAGGGAGATCTCATATATATATTTCAGAATGGGGTCTTCTGCCCTTATCTTGCCTATCCTCCTCACCATTTCAGAAATCCTGTCAGGAGTTACTATTCTGTTCACATCGCTGAAATCACCCCTGTCTTTCCTCCTCAGCAGTGCTATCTCCTCATCCCTGCCCGTGTAACCCATCCTGATCTTCATCATGAACCTATCAATCTGTGCCTCGGGAAGATTGTACACGCTCTCATGCTCAACGGGATTCATCGTAGCTATGACGAGAAACGGCTCGGGAAGATGAAAGGAGTTGCCCTCTATGGTTACCTGCTGTTCCTGCATCGCCTCCAGAAGGGCCGACTGGGTTTTCGGAGTCGCCCTGTTTATTTCATCCGCCAGAACCACATTGGCAAACACCGGCCCCTTCCTCACCCTGAACTCTCCATTCTTCTGATCATAGAAAACACTCCCTATAATATCCGCGGGCATCATGTCCGGAGTGAGCTGTATTCTCGAGAAACTCAGCCCTATGGCCTTTGCAAAGGCCTTTGCCAGGGTTGTTTTTGCAACACCCGGAACTCCTTCAAGAATGACATGTCCTCTGGACAGCAATGCCACTGCAAGTAACTCCACAACATCATCTCTGCCAACAACCGCTCTGCCCACCTCTTCCTTCAACCTGTCCAGGAATTCCCTACCTTCCATATCTCTCACCAAGTCTGGAGCCTGTTTCCATCTCCTTCAGCATTCTCTCCAGAATTTTTCTGTCCACCCATTCCGGTATATCCTCTAACTCCTCAAATAGATTCCTCTTTTTACGCGGTAAAGACCTCATCATCCTGCCCGCCATGCCCGTTTCCACCAGCAGAGCCATCAAAAACACAACCAGAAAAACCTGAAAGGCTTTCCCTCTGTCAAGCTCCCTGTGGATATACACGGTTGCAAGGCTGTAGGGATTGAAATCGGAGTGATGGGCCTCGTCATAGTAATAGGGAGGGGGAAGAGTCTGCACAAGATTTTCAACAAACCTCCTGTTCTCATCCTGCATGTCGTTTATCAGAACCCCGGGATCCGACAGCAGGATTATCTTTCCCCTTCCGTAACTCACCTCTGCAAGAACAGGATAGCTCTTCATGCTTCTGCCAACAACACTCACCCTGCTGGAAAATGCCTCACCTTCCAGACCCATGATTGCAGATGGGATGTTGAGAACGAGCCTTTCAACTCCTATAGCCAGCTCAGGATCCTCTATCCTGACAACAACGGGAAACTCCATTCTCTTGCTGTAAAAGATGTCCTTCACTGGAATTTTCGAAAATCTGGCCTTCAGTCCCAGCTTCTCAAGGAGTTCGTTACCCGTTCCAAAGTCATCCGCTATTAAAACGGTGCCTCCATTCTCCAGAAATGCCTTCAGCTCATCCACCTCAATGGTTGAATAACCCACATCAGAGCCTATTATCAGAACGGTTCCATGAAGTCCCCCCACTCCGGCGGAGTTGAAGGGATATATCAGGGGTATTATTTTACCCCTTCCATTCAGCATCTTCGCGAATTCCGAACATCCGTTCCAGTCTGGATTTAACATGCTGAATTCTGCGGAAGATTTTATAACAGGAACTGTTGTTGAGAGGGCGAGAAATGCAATTCCCGTAAAGATTAGAAATCCGTAGGCAACTCTCATGTAACCATCCTCATGATTTCATTTACCATCCTGAAAAACATTTTCTTTTCCTCCTCTTCAAGCCTGATTCCCCCGTAGACCTCCTTCTCGTGAAGCCCCGTTACAACCTGAAACCTGCCTGCAAACGGCTCTCTTTCAAGAGCTTTCAGGGCTTCTCTTGGTGTTGTTCCTCTTTTGAACCCATATTTTTCAGCAAGCTGATTGAAGAGCATTCTGTATGCTTCACCCGTGCTCTCAGGTATCTTCAACCTTCTCCTAACTTTCCTTTCCGGTTCTGCCCTTTCATGTTCAGCCCTGATCTGCCGATCAAAAACCTGACTCCTTGATCTCCTCACATACACATACGCCGAAATGGCAGGTATGACGACAGCAAGAAAACCCACAAGGGCGGGGAGATAAGCTGCTATTCCTGATCCCTCAATTCTTTCCACCACATTCCTTCCAGCTCTCTGGAAGGAATGTGGTGGAAAGAATTGAGGGATCAGGA
>WAJW01000110.1 GCA_015523685.1 Archaeoglobaceae archaeon | reverse complement strand
GGTCATGGGTGATAAAGGGAGTTATGACTGCAGGGCTGTGATTATTGCATCCGGTGCTGGTTACAAAAAACTCGAGGTTCCCGGAGAGAAGGAGTTCACGGGGAGGGGTGTGAGCTACTGTGCAACCTGTGATGCTCCGTTTTTCAGAGGTAAGAAGGTACTTGTTGTCGGTGGGGGGAACACAGCTCTTACTGAGGCGATATATCTCAGGAATCAGGGAGTGAATCCAACAATAGTTCACAGAAGAGATGAGTTCAGGGCAGAAAAGATTCTTCAGGAAAAGGTCAGGGAGATGGGTATACCGATAATATGGAATTCCGTCGTTAAGGAGATCAGGGGCGAGATGAAGGTAGAAGAGGTTATACTTCTGAACAGAAAGACGGGAGAAGAGAGCAAGGTCAGGGTGGACGGAATCTTTATCGCGATAGGTAATGTTCCCGTTACGGATTTTCTCAAGAATCTCGGTGTGGAGTTGAATGAAGAGGGGTACATCGTGGTGGACAGAGAGCAGAAAACAAACGTCCCCGGAGTTTTTGCTGCCGGAGATGTGTGCAACAATCCTCTAAAGCAAATTGTGACTGCGTGCGCGGATGGAGCAATTGCGGCGGTATCAGCATTTCACTATATAAAGGGAAGTTCGGAGTACGAATAACATAAGAACCGGAAACTGTTTTATTTTAAAATATCGATTCCGCTCATGTGAGGGCGCCGAACGTTATTTACTCGGGGCTATGTGGTGTCTGTGGAGGAGATCTCAGTGTTGAGGAAGCATTGAAAGGAAGATGTGGTAAGAAAAACGAGTTTTTTGAAAGGTATTTCACACCCAGGGAGTTTTATGAATTCTCTGAGTTTTTTAAAAAATCTGTGGGGGAATTGAGGAGTGTCCAGAAATTCTGGGCAAAAAGGGTATTTTTTGGGGAGAGTTTTACTGCAGTGGCGACAACCGGAGTTGGTAAAACCTCATTCGGATTGATGATGGCCCTCTTCATGGCATTGAAAAAAAGAAGAAGTTACGTTCTTTTTCCGACAACGTTACTTTTGAACCAGGCTGTAAGCATGATAAGGAGCTTTGCTGAAAAACAGGACATTGATCTGTCAATAAATGAGGATGGGGGCGATGTGAGGGTTATATACTATCACAGCGGATTAAAAAAGGCTGGCGAAAAGTTTTTCCATCTCCTGGATGAAGGTGAATTTGAAATTCTCGTAACAACGCCCCAGTTTCTATCGAGGCATTTTGAAAGGCTAAGAGAAACTGTATTTGATTTTATTTTTGTGGACGACGTTGATTCAATTCTCAGAGCTTCAAAAAATGTGGAAAGAATTCTGGTTTTACTTGGTTTCAGAAAACACGGTGATAAATGGACAGGGAGTTCCCGGGGTGTTCTCATTGTTTCAACTGCGACGGCGAGAAGCGGGAAAAAAACCCGAATTCTAAGGAAACTTCTGAATTTTGATGTTGGGTCCTCAGCACATACGATGAGAAATATTGAAGATGTATTTGTGAGTACGGAGGATTTGAGTGTACTGAAAGAAATATTAAGGAAGGCAGGTAAAGGTGGTATAATCTATACGGAATCCTCAGAAAGGTCAGAGGAGATATACAGAAGTCTGAAAGGCGAGTTCAGAACCGGACTCGTTACAGGTAGAAGAAAGGAGGATTACAGACGATTTGAAAGGGGTGAGATCGATTACCTTGTAGGGACCGCACATTATTATGGACTTCTCGTGAGGGGTCTTGATTTACCTGAAAAGATCAGATACTGTGTTTTTGTTTCGGCCCCGGTAATGAGATTCAGGATCGAAGATGTGGAAAATGCTGGCCCGGGAATGGTTCGTGCCCTCGCGGTTATTTTCAGAGGAGACGAAGAAGTGAAAGGGCTGTTGAAGTATCTTCCTGAGATAGAGAAAGATTCCGAGAAACTCCTGAAATTGAAAAAAGCAATTAAAAATGCAATGGAGAGAGGGTCTGCAGGTGAAAGGGACATAGTTTTCGTGGATGGTGAACTGGTTTTCCCCGATGTCAGAACCTACATTCAGGGTTCCGGAAGAACCTCCAGGATGTTTTCAGGGGGTATAACGAAAGGCATCTCGTTTCTGATGGAGGATGACGAGAGGATTCTCAGAGCCTTCAGGGAGAGGGCGAAACTCTACGATATAGAATTCAAATCACTCGGAGAGGTAGATCTGGAAGCGGTAATGAAGGAAGTGAATTTGACAAGGGAAAAGTGCAGAGAGAGAACTGGATTCGAAGACAAGATAAAACCCACTCTGTTCATAGTGGAGAGTCCAACTAAAGCGAAACAGATATCCCGTTTCTTTGGACATCCGGCTATTAAAATCCTGACAGAGGACGATGGAAGTGCGATTGCATATGAAGTGGCAACTCCTGATGAAATCCTCATTGTCACGGCATCTCTCGGTCATGTTACCGATCTGGTTCCAGACCGGGGTTTCTTTGGAGTTGAGCTGAACGGCGATTTTACACCGGTTTATGGAACCATAAAAAGGTGCAGGAGCTGTGGCCATCAGTTCACTGACGAAAGGAAAGATTGTCCGAAATGTCATTCATATGAGATAGATGATACAAAAGGGAGGATAGAGGCCCTCAGAAAACTTGCCGTTGAAGCTGGAAGAGTTGTTATAGGAACCGATCCGGATGCAGAGGGTGAGAAGATAGCGTGGGATCTCAAAAACCTTCTTTCAGGATCTGGAGAGATAAAGAGGGCGGAGTTTCATGAAGTTACAAAGAAAGGAGTTCTGAAAGCTCTGAGGAATCTCAGAGATGTTGATGAGAATCTCGTGGCCTCACAGATTGTGAGAAGAATTGAAGACAGGTGGATAGGTTTCATACTGAGCAGGATTCTCTGGAAGAAGTTTAATGACCACAGTCTTTCAGCAGGTAGAGCACAGACACCCGTTCTCGGATGGATCGTTGAAAGAGCACGAAAATCCAGAAGAAGGAAGCGTATCGGGTTCATAAAAGAACTGGGGCTTTCAGTAGATGACCCGCCATCAAATCGGATCGAAATCGAGATAAGTGCCATGTTTGAAAGGGATGAAGAGAAAACACCCCCGCCTCCCTATACAACGGACGCAATGATGAGAGATGCGGTTTCAATACTCAAAATCCCGGTAAAAGAGGCCATGGAAATAGCTCAGAATCTGTTTGAAACCGGTCTTATCACGTATCACAGGACTGATTCAACCAGGGTAAGCGAGGACGGTCTCAGAGTTGCAATTGAATTTCTGGGGAAGGATGCAACACTTAGGGAATGGGCCAGAGAAGGGGCTCATGAATGCATCAGACCAACAAAACCTCTGGATAGAGATACGCTTTACAGACTCATTCAGGAAGGGGTGATTCAGGTTGAGGGACTTTCATGGCGTCATTTTGCTCTGTATGATCTCATTTTCAGGAGGTTTATGGCGAGTCAGTGCCCTCCAGTGAGAATAAGAAGAATGGGCTACAGGGTCAGATACGGAGGTGGGGAAATCCATGAGGAGAGAATTGTAAGGGCGGAAGGTAGAGGATATGAGCTTTACAGGTGGGGTTTTGGGGTTAGAGATCCACTTCCTGAGGGGAAATTCACATTTGACGTGGAGATCAGGCATGTGCCCTCTGTTCCCCTATACACTCAATCGGAAATCGTTCATATGATGAGGGAAAAGGGTATCGGGAGATCCTCAACCTACGCCACAATAGTGGAAAAGCTATTCGCAAGAGGTTACATCAGGGATAATAAAGGAAGAATTTTTCCAACAAGGCTCGGGAGGAGAGTTTTCAGCTTTCTTAATTCCAGATTTGGCAATCTTGTCTCCGAAGAGCGAACCAGATTGCTTATGAACAAAATGGATGCCATTGGAAGGGGTGAGATGGAGTATCACGCTGCACTTGAAGAGCTCTACAGGGAGGTGACCGCACTCCCGGAACAGGATATTATCTGATCTTTATTCACCATCATCACGTCCTGAACTGGATAACGGATGAGCCAATAGGCTGTGAGGTTTTGAATACGATGATCAGAATTTTATGAACAGGAATGTATAAAATTATGATGGAATGATAACCTTTATATATAATAACCATCATAACTTGTGTCCGACAAATGTCCGACAATAGCCTGACAGATGTCAGGTGGGAGTAAGCTGGTGGGCCGATGAGGAAGGTGACAATAAGAATTACTGACAGGCAGTATGAAAGGCTTGAGATGCTCGTCAAGGCGGGTGAGTTTCCCTCTGTTAGCGAGGCAATAAGAACTGCGATAAGGGAGTTTGTCGATTCCAACAGGGAGATAATAGAGAAAGTGGAGAACCTCCAGCTTTACTCCTGAGGTGTATGAATAAGGAGGGGATGGATGAATGCAATCTATAGTAAAGGATGCCCTCAGGTATTCTGAAATGGAAAGAAGAATGAGAGGAAACATGGAGGAAGAAGATTTTGAGGAGTTCGGTCAGCCCCAGATAGTTATAATAGGATGTGGTGGGGCAGGAAACAACACCATAAACCGCCTGTACAATCTCGGGGTAAATGGAGCTGAAACGCTTGCAATAAACACGGATAAACAGCATCTCGACAGGATTCAGGCAGATAAAAAAATTCTGATAGGGAAATCCCTCACAAGAGGTCTTGGAGCTGGAGGATATCCCGAAATAGGAAGGAGAGCTGCAGAACTGGCAAGAGGAACCCTTGAAGAAGTCCTCAAAGATGCGGATCTGGTTTTCATAACGGCAGGTATGGGAGGCGGAACCGGAACCGGAAGTGCTCCGGTTGTTGCGGAAGTGGCAAAAAGTCAGGGTGCTATAGTCATCGGGATGGTTTCAACTCCATTTCACGTGGAGAGGGCAAGACTTCTGAAGGCAGAAGAGGGTCTCGAAGACCTGAGATCTGTTGCAGACACTGTAATTGTTCTCGATAACAACAGGTTACTTGACTATGTCCCCAACCTTCCAATTGAGCAGGCTTTTTCCGTTATGGATCAGCTGATTGCAGAAACGGTGAAGGGAATTTCGGAAACCATAACCCAGCCATCACTGATCAACCTCGATTATGCTGATGTCAGGGCAATAATGGGCTGTGGAGGTGTTGCGGTAATGCTTGTGGGAGAGGCAAAGGGCCAGCAGAAATCCGATGAGGTTGTGAGAGCCTGTCTGTCCCATCCTCTGCTTGATGTCGATTACAGAGGTGCTACGGGTGCTCTTGTCCATATAATAGGAGGGCAGGATTTAACGCTTAAGGAGGCTGAATATATAGCCCAGCAGCTGACATTTGAGCTTCATGAGGATGCGAATGTGATATGGGGTGCCAGAATAAGCGATGAATTTGAGGGCAAGGTAAGGGTTATGGCCATAATGACCGGTGTGCAGTCTGCACAGGTACTCGGGCCCGGGAAGTACTGCTATGCGGGATATAACCCTGATACAGCTCCGAATTCTCAGAAAAAGGATAGAAACAGAGAAGTACAGGACACAATGATAGATGTGATCAGATAGATTCGCCCCTCTTCTTTTTTATTTTCCTGTGAGGATTCATAACGATCCCGCCATGACCCGGTATTATGAAATCCGCCATTTTTACAAGCTTCATCATGCTCCTGAAAGATCTCTTCCTGTCCTCACATATTAGTGGGGGAATCAGTTTCATGAGGTTGTTTTCAGTGGGTATTGCATCCCCGGCTGTTGCATACACTCCATTTTCACAACGTGAAATGAGGGAGATATGATCGGAAGTGTGGCCCGGGGTTTCAATCAGGGTCAGTTCAGGTGAAAAGAGATCATTGAATTCATCCATGTTTCCAGCTGAATAGATTTCAGCCTCATTAAAAATTTCAGTGTTTCCGGTATGGTCCTGATGCTCATGTGTTATCACAATGCAATCTATTTTTTCGGGTGAAAGATTCATTTTCCCAAGCCTGTGGATTACCCACTTCCTATCACTCCCGGAACCTGTATCAACCAGTATATTCCTATTTCTGCATTTCAGGAAAGTAATTGAACTGCTCGCATGAATTATCTTTCCCGCATATCTCAGCAGTACACCCCTTTTCACCAGACTGACCACACACCTTAAATTGAAAAAAGAGAAATAAAACATTACCGCATTGAATTATTGTGAATTCGGGTATGGTTGAGGATGCCATCAAGCTTGTGGTGTATACGGTTCTCGCAGGCATAATTATCTCCTTCGTGGCTGGGGGAATGGATGATCTGAAGATGGATTATGCCAGAGTCAAGGCCGGAAATGAGATTGACAGGATGATGGCCGAGATCCGGGTCTCCGGTGAAGTGCCAGGGAGGGTGGTTGTTGTTAGCCTCAACATCCCCGAAGAGGTGCATTCCGTTGATTTCATTCCAGACCTCAATGCAGGGACTCTCGTCAGAATTAGAATGGATGGAGGTTCCGGGGTTGAAAAGTGGTACGATGGGGTTTATGTTGTTGCGGACAGGGGAAACGTACCCTTGTGGCCGTTGAAAGGAATTTCAATCGGTCCGGGAAAAGACAATCTGAAGGTCAGATTGATAAGAGACCCATTTACCGGAAAGGTTCTCTCCGCGGTTTCCGGGGAATATCCAGTTGTTTTCAGAATAACTCAGGTTGACGCATACGGTGGTGAAATCAGAGTCAAGCTTATTTCTCCGGAGAGCCTTTCCCTTGCAAATCACTCCATGGAAATATATATCAACGGCATCAGGTATCCGTATTCCATCACCACGCTGAAATCCGAAAACTTTGATTTCTCAAATCACACCGGTTATCAGTACACAGGTGGTAAGGCATTTTCCGGGGTGGAATGGAGAAACGGAGAATACGGAGTTATTAACATGAAAAATGGAGTTATAAAACCCGGAGATACCGTTTCTGTCCTTCTGTTCGAAGATGGAAGACTCGTGGGCAGGGATGAGGTAAGGGTTCAGTAAATGCCATTGAGAAATCTCTCCTCCAGGTCAAGCTTCCTTATCTTTTCCATCTGGTCAAGCACGTTTTTTCTCGCAGATTTGTGGTCACTTTCCCGGATTATCCTGCCACCTTCGATGTACTTTTCAAGGAGGGGCTTGCCATCTGCGGTCTGATGGAAAAGTGTTATTGTATCCTCGAACCTATCATTTCTGTAAACCTGCTTCATTCCGCCCCTCTTCCCTCTTTTTGCCACAGGTTCGCCCTCTTTCTCAACGATATCAAGGGAGAAATCAATGGGAGGAGCTCCGGCAACGCTTGTTCCCACTCCGAAGGCATCCACCACATCTCTGAGCTGTATTATCGATCTCTCATCTATTCCGCCACTCACGAAAATCCTGACGTCTTCACGCCCCCTTATTTTCAGCTCCCATCTGACCTCCTCAATGATCTTCCTGAAATTCCCTCTTCTCGAGGAAGGAGTGTCAAGCCTGAGGGCATCTATTCTGGAAAGGTTTTCAATTGCCTTTATCGCCTCTGTCTTTTCATCCTCAAACGTATCGACTGTCTCTTATACACATCTCCGAGC
>WAJW01000109.1 GCA_015523685.1 Archaeoglobaceae archaeon | reverse complement strand
TTTATGCTGTGTCTTCTCCCCACGTGCAGGTGAAGAAATTCAACATTCGAAGATTTCAACAATTCCCTTGCGGCGGAAAGGCTCTCTTAGCAAACTCAGAAGCCCCCTGCGTGAGCGAGGGTAATTCACTTTAATCTAATCTTTTTCAAAAACTTTTTCCATATAGCAGACAATCCAAGCTTTAAAAAACTCGGGAAATCTTCCTTTTCCATAATTATCACAAATTCCCATTGGACTGGATCTATTCTCCCTCCTGAGACATAAGCAAATGGGTTTTTTTTCACTATTTTCTATCTCTTTAACGATTTTATCTGGAAGGAGTTTTAAAGCCTCTTCCTCTGATAAAACCTTGAGTTTCTTTGTGTCAATTCTCACCTTCCTCCTTCCCAAACCTTTCGACCATAGTTCCATTATACCTCTCCAAAAAAAGAAAAGGTTAAGCAAAGGGATGTTCCGCTTTTTCCCTTCTCTCTTCTATTTCCTCTAGAGTTGGCTTGTTTTTAACTGCCCTTTCTATTGCCTGTTTGGTAGCCTCTAGATTAAATTTGTAGATCTTCTCCTTATCTCTTGCTGCGGGATGGATGAAAACGTTGGCAACAATGCACCACTCATCTACCTTGTCTTCAGGGATTATCCCTTCCTTTACAGCATTAGCAACTGCATCAGCAACAGCCTTCTGGGCTGGTCCGAACATAAGCTCTCCCTGTTTCATGTTTTTTATTGTTACCGTAGGAACAATAACGGTTGGTGGCTTCACAGCGAGATTTGGGGCTATGATTGCTGTTAAACCTCCATGTCCTTGTGAAGGGGCTCCCAGGGCAATTGCATAAGCAAATCCAACTGGTCCATCTCTTCTACCGATTATGACATCAACATGGGCAACCTCGTTTCCCTCTCCTACCAATGCCTCTCCACTTCTCAGGTAATCTATTGGCTCCATAATCCTATCTCCTTTAAATTTACGGGATATATCCCTTCTCTCTTGCATTTAACACATATTCAGGTGGTTTCCACCATTTCTCTAATCCAAGGTCTTCTGCCACAACTCCAGCTGCAACGTATCCTGGACCCATGGTTATCATTCCTCCGGGATAAACGCTAGCACCACATAGATAAAATCCCTTTACTGGAGTTCTACAGCCAGAGAGATCTGGATTTGGCCTGTTGTATCCCATTTGAGTTGAAATGTATGCTCCATGCTTGATGGATCCTCTCTTCATGGTTGCAAAACGTCTTTCTATATCTATGGGACTCCAGCTTATGTTCCATAGTATCTTCTTTTCATCCAAGTTAGGTGCATATTCTTTCCATTTCTCAAAGCATTTGCCTGCATATTCCTCCTTAATTCCGTCCCAATCTGCATCATATGAAGCCCAACACTCCCACCTGAGAGTCTGAAGGGGGCCAAGAACTGATGGTGCCTGTAATGGATCATGAATGGATACACAGGTTCCATGCCCTGCAGGATCCGGAACCTCACCTCTTTCTATAGCATCCAAATGGCCTTTTATGTCCTCAACAGAAGAATAGCCCATCACAGCTATTAAAGCTGAATTGGCATCTTTATCCCCAACTCTGTATTCTGGAGGATCTCCCTTTATACCAAGATGCAGGGTAAATAAGCTCCACTCATCCCAGTTCCATTCTTTCAATCCATCCACGACTGATTCTGGGAATGCATCTTCCAGTCCAAGCTTTAAGTTCTGCTCCGGATTCAGACTGCTCATTATGGCTTTTGCCTTGAACTCCCTCCCATCATTCAGTTTAATCCCTTTTGCCTCTCCATCCTCTATGATAACTTGTTCAGGTTCAGCATTCTCTATAATATCTCCACCATTTTCAGCCAATACTCCCTGAATGGCAGAAGAAAGCCTGTGAGACCCACCTTTTACTAGCTTTGCATTTAGCATCCTATGGAAGTACAAAGGCACCATAAACCCTGTACCGCCTGCTTCTGGATGTATACCCCATAGGGTGGATAGATACAAGATAGCGGTTTTCACTCTCTCATCCTCAAAACCGTATTCCTCTAAGATTTCTAAAGGCGACAGCTCCGAAATCTCTAACAATCTCTCCCCTGATTCTGTCTTTTTAAGCAATTCAACCTGTTCAATAGGTTCTACTGGAGGCACATATGTGGCAGGAATGATTATTTCATTGCAAAGCTTTTCGCATTCTGAATACATTTTATCAAAGGCATTAGCGTCCTCTTTTGAGAATTGCTCCACTGATTTCACTGACCTATCTTTATCTACATATAGATTCAGAGCTCTATCATCGAAGAGGAAGGATGCCTGGACTTCAGGCTGGATGAACTTAATACCCCTTTCTTTCAAATTGAGATCGCTGTAAGGAGGCATTAACTCAGAAAGCATCATGTATATGGCATGGTAGTTAAACCTGAATCCTCCATGATCCTCTGTTTGCAATCCTCCTCCTGTTTCATAGTTTTTTTCTATAACAAGGACTTTAGCTCCTGATTTTGCAAGATATGCAGCAGCTGTCAGACCATTTGGACCGGCTCCCAGAACTATAACGTCATACTCCATCTGCATCACCCCGGTACTAGCCTGTCAAAATTCTTGAAAAACCATCCAGCAGGCTCATGAGTCCACCAAGGCTGATCTCTTATTCCTAAGTCTTCTGCCACAACACTGGCAGCGTTGTATCCGCTTCCCAAGCAAGTGTACCCAATTGGCCAGACGGAATTGCTCATATACAGGCCTTTAATCGGCATTCTGTAGGGCATTCTGCCAAGATACCACTGATCACCACCACATTCTCCACCCATCTCGTTTCCATAAATTGCAGATGGGTTCTGTCTCCATTCATCAAGGGGAGTGTAGATGCCTTTTTTTATAATTTGATGTTTAAATCCAACTGCTAGTTCATCTAATACTTCCGTATGGCGATCCATAATCATTTTTTTGAAATCTGGATCATCCCATTTTTGGATTCCTCCATACCTTCTGAGATGGACTGGTAACTCTTGTTCAAAAGCAAGAGTACAGTAGCCTTCAGGGGTAATTTGAGTTTTATCAGTTGCGGCTGTAATGAAAACTTCTGCAACATTTCCTACTATCTTATCGATCTTTTCATTTGCATAATATACAAAGTGCTTTTCTGCCTGTTCTAATGAATCCCATGCACGATAGGGTTCCCAAGTGATTTTTATGTCTGGATCAAAGATTTCTGATTTCCATTTTGGCAAACCCTTCAACAGGTAGAAGGTAGTTACAGGGGAGACCCCATCCATCTTCCAGTATTTCATCCTGCTTGCCAACTCTGGGTCTACTGATTTCATCACATCTTCTCCGATGAGTTGTAGGGTTAGAGGTGCAGATAGATTGCTCACAATCGCTTTTTTTGCTTTAATCACTTTTCCGGGAAATACAGCATCCTCAGAAAGAACAACCCCCTTTGCTTCTCCATCC
>WAJW01000108.1 GCA_015523685.1 Archaeoglobaceae archaeon | reverse complement strand
GAGAGTGCCTGTTGGTTCATCCGCTAAAATTAAAATCGGATTCTTGGCTATGCACATGGCAAAAACTACTCTCTGCTTTTCCCCACCACTTAAATCTCTTGCAACGTGAGTAATTCTATGAGTCAATTTAACTTGGGATAAGAGTTTAATTGCAAGAGGTCTCTGCATGTGCTTGGCAACTCCTGCACTATCTAGTGCTATCATAACGTTTTCTATAACAGGGAGCTCACCGTAGAGAGAAAATTGTCTCTGTGTCATCATACTCATCCTATCATAGATATTTTTACCCAGTCTGGTTCCATTGTCAAGTTCATTCCAGTAATCAACCTCCTGCCTGGACATGCTGGCCCCACATCTCGGGCACTCCTCTCCGTCCTTCGTTGGAACATCCACATACTGACATTCTTCATTTTCACATACGGCAATGTTGAATATCACCTCTCCTGAGGTTGGTCTGTATTCTGGAATTCCTCTGATGCAGTTCATAAGGACTGATTTACCCACACCAGACTTACCTAGAACTCCGTAACCCTGACCGACCTTTAACTCAAAACTAATGTTTTCTATTACAGAGACAGTCCCGAACTCTTTTGACAAGTTTTTAACTTTCAACAGTATCTCGTTCGTATTTCCCATCTATATTACCCCCGGCGTAGTTTCTAATTGATTATAAAACATGTCAAATATAAAGGTTACTATTCAACACTGTTCTCGATATTAAATTTATGAAATCATTTTTAAAGTTAAAATAACCGGTACGTTTAGTTAATGCTATATAAAATATTTTAATGTAATCTAAATTGTCATTAAACCAACGTAAAACAATTTTGCATGTTAGTGATTATGATAGATAGGTACAGAAATATTTGTCAATAGAGGTTTAAAATTAATATATTTTCTTATTTATATATTCATTCATATTATAACTCAAAAACCATTGCCATTGGATGTTATCAAGCTTGGATTTTTGAAAATTACAGGAAGAGCTACTATATTTTATCTCCACCAGTTTGCATAAATTCTCATATCCATAATTGTTTTTTAGAGTTAGATATAGAATTTCTTAATCGATCTGCAATCAAAGAAGTTTTTCGGTAGGGCAGATATAAGGGGTAGAATAGGAATTAAAATCAATATAAAATCGTTCAGAAATAAACTCTTTCTGTGAATGGGAGATAATTATTTTATTGAGCAATATTTGTCTGTTAAATTTGTATCAATAAAAAGACTCTTCTTTCGATTTATGTTAGAAATTGAAAAGACAAAACTTACGAATTGCTTTGAACTTTAACATGGATGAATAGAATGACTCTGGTTTCATTTCGGCTGAATCCTACAAGATCTTATTAGCTCATATCCTTTGGTTATCTCATTTGCAACATAAGATATCTCTACTTCAAAGAAAACACCAGAATTGTGACCTTAATGGATTCCATCACCCTATTTACTGGAGTTATTTCATATCCTCCAAGGAAAATCTCAGTTTCTTTCAGGTAGTTTTAGAACTTAGTGGTAGCTTCTGTTTCTAATCTATCTACGAAGATAGATGATTAACCGGATCGCATCAGTTGAACAACCGGAAATCAGTTTTATTGTTTGGTTGTTAATCTCATTAATTTAAATTTACAGTCTAAGACAAAACTTTATTAACTTTTACCACAAATTATGCTACATGGCAAGAAAACCGGAAAAAGAGATTGTGAGATGGCTTACACCGGAAGAATTAAACTAAGAGATTAGAATCAGAAAAATAGAGGCTGTAGTTCTAAGAAAGTTGCTCTTCATCAAATCTCTCTACGCAGGAAAGAGCCCACAGGCAGCAGAAGAAGTAGGAATAAGCAAGGTTACCGGCTACGAATGGCTTCATGAGTGGAACGAGAAAGGTTTAGAAGGTTTGAAACCAAACTACGGAGGAGGAAGACCTTCTGAGCTCAGCGAAGAACAGAAAGAAGAACTGAAAGCTATTCTGAAGAGTAGAGACGACTGGACGATTAAAGAGGTTAGAGAGCTTATCAAAGAAGAATTCGGTGTGGAATACTCTTTCAGGCACGTTACCAGAATACTGAGGTCTTTGGGAATGAAATACGCCAAACCCTACCAGTTAGACTACAGAAAGCCAGAGAATGGCGAAGAAGAGTTTAAAACGCACGTCACTTCGTGACGGCGCGCCGTGCTTTGCACGTGCGAAACTTGATGAAGTATTGAATTCTCGTGAAAACTGTATAATTGGATTTCTGGATGAAACTTCACCTCAGCTTAACGCAAACACTCAAAGATTGCGGTCTTTCAGCAAAGCACTTGTTAAGAAGAACACAACAAGGCTTAAAGCGAATACGTTCGGTTTCTACGCAATAAGCGGGAACAGTATTATTGATTTTAAAGAAAACTCGAAAAAGGAAGCCGTATGCGAATTCCTGAAGAAGATAAGAAAGAAGAATCCGGATAAGCCCATCATAATCATTCTGGATAACCTCAGCCACTGGGCAAACAAAACAAGAGAGTTTGCTGAAAAACTGGATATCATTCTTGTGTTCTTACCACCTTATTCTCCTGACTTGAATCCAATAGAGTTTATATGGAAAAGTATAAAGCGAGAGATCTCTCCTCTGCTGATAAAAACTCTGTATAAGTTGAAAAATGTAATTAGAGAGTGTTTTAACAGATTTAGCAAGAGTTTGAGTTATGCGAGAAAGTTGTTAATGGGTTCTTGATTAGTTAGATGTTATGTCCGATACTATAAATAGGAGTTTAATAGACTGGCTGAAGAACTTTGAAAGGTCGGATGAGGCAGGTTCAAATAACTGGCTCGTTTCTGGAAAGTATACTGAGACAGGGAAACCCATGCTTGCCATTGACCTTCATCTTGCCCTCAGGGTCCCACCGGTGTGGTACAGAATGCATTTGAAATCAGGTGATTTTGAGGTATGGGGTGTTACCTTTCCGGGTGTGCCCGTGGTTGTGATAGGTCAGAACAGATTCATCTCCTGGGGAGTTACAAACATGGGTGCGGACGTGATAGATTTCTATACCTACAGATTTAATGGAGATAAATATCTTTATAAAGGGAAATGGCTTGATATACAGAAGGAGAAAAGAGCCATACAGATTCTGACTGATGATGGTCTCAAAGAAAAAGAAATAACTGTTGAGAAGACGATTCATGGTCCTCTCATCAGCAAATACGGAATGAGAATCGCAGTAGCATGGACAGGATTTACAGCAACAACAGAGCTGAAATCAATTTTTGAGTTGAACAGGGCGAGAAACGCAGGTGAGGCGGTATCAGCTTTGAGATGGTTCTGCGTTCCGGCACAGAACTTTATCGTTATTGACCGTTTTGGCAACACCGCCTACTATCCTGCCGGAAAATATCCCATCAGATACATCAATGGAACTCCTGTGCCGGGAAATATGATCTTCAATGGAAGCAGAGGGGAAGGTGAATGGAGAGGATTCACGCCATATGGTGTATCAACATGGGAGGGTTTTATTCCATTTGAGGAGATTCCCCATCTTATAAATCCCGATTATATTGCAACGGCGAATCAGAGGCCCATTGAGAATTTTAAATATTACGTGGGGGATAGTGGATATTTTGCAGAACCCTACAGGGGAATGAGGATTTATGAGATGATTGAAAAAAAGATTCAGTCGGGTGGAAAGCTGAATCTGGATGACTTCATGGAGATGCAGAAGGATGTATATTCAAAACCTGCAGAAATTTTTGTTTCGGAGATCAGGGGAAATCTATCCAAGATACCGTTCTCAGATAGATCCAGAAAGTACGTTCAGGAACTTTTGAACTGGGATTACAGAATGACCCGCGATTCTGAACCCTCGATGATATTCTCGATTTTCATAAGGGAGTTCATGAATCAGACCTTTTATGACGAATTTTCACAGGCAGGACTGAGCAAAAGGGACTATCCAAAACTCTGGATTCTTCAGAACCTTGATGAGAATAGCAGGTGGTTTGACGACATCAGAACTCCTGAAAAGGAGAACAGATGGGATATAATTGCGAGGGCAATGGACAGAACTGCAGATAGGATCGAAAAGGAGAACCTGCATGATTATGGAGATATAAATAAACTGCATGTTACCCATCCCTTCTCCCCAAAGGTTCTTTTCATGAATTATCCCGTTTATGAGATGAATGGATCGAAATACACCATATATAACTTCAGATACAGCTATAAACCGGATCAGGCCGGAAGTAGCTGGAGGATGATCACCACATTCGATGACAGAAAGGCCACAATGTACGGGATAATTCCCGGAGGAAACTCTGGCAATTTCTTCTCAAGACATTACTCAGATGAACTGAAAATGTGGATAGATTGCAGGTATATCAGGACAGAGGTGGAAAGATGATTCTTCCCGTTATATTATTCATAATAGGGGCTGGAGCATCCATGTTTCACTGGATCGGAATAGCGGTTGCGGGGTTTGGCCTCTCTCTCCTCGGAAGATCAGTAAAGGCAAAATTTGGTTACGGAGCTGTTGCAGGTTTTGCGATCTGGTTTATATTTTTGATCCAGCTCCTTTACACGGGCATTCTTTCAAAAGCGTTTTCCACGGAGATATTATTCCTCCTGAGTCTTTTATTCTCCCTTATTCTCGGAGGACTTTCAGGAGTTGCCTCATCTGTCATGCTGGATGAGCGTGAATTATAGAGAACGATCCGGTTACACTCTGTGACTCGGGTCTCCAAGCATAAAGAGGCACAATGAAATTATATTCTAAAAATCTCTATACAGGACAGGTTATAGAGTAAAATAAAAGGTTATTAAACGTTTTGCGAGGGTATAACCTTTAACTTTCCTTCATTTCCAGTCCGTTTAATGGGGTATGTACTTGGCCTATCAGTTCCACAGTAAGGATGTCGAGGAGATGAGTTCTGAAATCGAAGAGGCTCTCATAAAAATTGTGGAGGTGAGAAAGCGTTATGATGGGATATGGAATGGGATACGGAATGTTTGGAGGATTTGGAATGATATTCTGGGTCATAATTCTCGTGGTTCTTGTGCTCTTCATAGTGAAGATATTTGAAAAAGAATTCGGAGCAACAGTCAATTACCCGGAAAAAACATCAGGTGATGCCATGCGGATTCTGAATGAGAGGCTTGCGTCGGGCGAGATCACCATAGAGGAATACAGACAGCTGAAAGATGCTCTTAAAAAATAATTCCATTGAAATCGGGATTATGCAGGAAAGTTAGGAGATACAGAAACATCCCCGTTCTGATGGTAGGGTGTCCATGTGGTGTGATGGAAGTGATAACCCAGTTCCACAAGAGTTCAGGCTTTAAAAGCTGGTAAAACCCTGTAAAAAGTATTAAATCCTGACCAACTGAAGTTCAGGTATCCAGAAAATGGAAAGGATAGAGGAGATTATTTTCCTGGTATAGGAAACATATGATGGTTATATTGCGAAAGCTCCTGATCATTCCATTATCACCCGGGCATACACTTGATGAACTGAAGGAAATGGTAAAAGATGCAGTGGAATGCCATTTTGAGGATGGCAGATCGACAATGGATAGATCGTCAAAACTCTGGTCAATGGGGTGAATACTGATAGTATCGGAATTGAGAAGCAAAAAATATTAACTCTTAATCCCATTAAACAGACATGGAACTAAACTCCAGAATCTCGAAGATCATGGAAAGCATCAAATCCCATCCTGATGTAATTGCAATTTATCTTTTCGGATCACACGCAAAAGGAGAGGCAAATCCAATATCAGATGTTGACATTGCTGTAATCCTTGAAAATCCAACTCCTGAGAGTGAAGCGGATATAGGTAGTCTGTCCACTCCAGAAATTGACATCGTCCTGTTTCACCGCCTTCCATTACACATTAAATTCGAGGTATTTAAGCATGGAAGGGAGCTTTTTGTCCGGGATGAAGAAAAGCTTGCAGAAATAAAATTTAGAGTTATGAGGGAGTATCTTGACACATCTCCGATGTACAGGCGGATCTCTTCAGAGGTGCTTGGATGAGACTTGCAGAATACATACTGCGTTTTGAGAGACATCTCAAAAGTGCGGTAAACCTGAAGTCAAAGGACGTGAAAGACTATTTCATTTACAACACTCTGGCAATGGAATGTTTTCAGGCTGTAAACACTCTCATAGATATAGCTCAGTTTATGGTTGCAAAGAAAAAATTGGGCTTTCCCTCAACTTACAGAGAGCTTTTTGAAATCCTCGAAGATGAAGGGTATATAACCGAAGGCGAGTTAAAAACCTTCAAACGCCTGATATTTCTGCGAAACCTTATAGCTCACGAGTACTACAGAATTTCTGAGAGCGAGTTGCTCGAGATGGTAAATTTACTTGAAAAATGCTCTGATTTTGTTACCAGAGTAAAGGTGGGGGGTGGTAAGATATGACAGTAATTCATCCATCTTGCAGTGTGTCCCCAAGCGTTAAATTGCCGAAAAGCTAGCTCTACAGGTTTTACAGAGGCGTTCTCAATCTGCTGGAAGATTCTTTCGATATATGTTGAAAGAGACCCTCATTCAGATTAATGCCCAAATTGTGGAGGAGAAAACAGAGTAAACTGAAGAGTGATAAGAGGTGTTCAGAATGACATTTTGTTCCTGTATATCAACTGAAGAGAACTGGAATGTGATAAGATTGCAGGAAAAGCATTGTAATAAGATATCAGGAGTTAAAATTGGTGATGAATGTTTGATCTACGTTATGGTCACTAAGATTTAAATTAGAAATGATACGTAGAAATTTATATTCAAAGAGCCATACTCTGGTTTAAAGATAGATTTGAGAACTGATAAAAAGTGTTATGCCAAACAAATCCTCGATTGAAATTTTGCAGCAAAGAGGGTGAGGGGGTAGCTAAATTTTCACTTCTTCAAATTCAAACTTAACAACGTACTTAACAAGTTTCAAATCTGGAATCTGTGAACTTGCGAGTTTGAGAGCATGATCAAAATCATTTGCTACAAGTATTCCTCTCACCCTCTCAACACCTTTTTCCTGCTTAATACAAGCCATATAACTGAGGATTTGTCCAAGAACCTCCCTCTTAGCTGTTCCAACTTTTAATTCAATTACAACAGGTATTCCATGCTTGTCTTCAGCGAGAATATCTACTCTACCAATATCTGTTGAATACTCTTTTTGAAGAAGAGTCAGTCCGTTTTCAAGAGAATCCAAGTTTCGTGAAATAAATTCTTGCAGATCTTTTTCGAATGTAAAGGTGGTATCAAGTTCCTCTTCATAATTTCCAGAGTCATATTCCTGATCCGAGACATCATTGGTCTCAGCAACCTTGTCGTAATTCTCAATTGTACAAAAGTTTCCATTACCCAAATATCTAAATAATTTCTCCCTCCTACCATAATGCTTGCTGGAAGGATGGTTGCTAAGGGCTGTCACGTGTGCTTCAATGGTACTCTTTTTGACCTCTTTACCGAATCTTTCTTGAACTTTTTCAACCACATGTTTTCTTTTGAAAATAAGCGGTAATTCATCTTTAATCTGGGAAATCATATCTTTAACAGTAAGCTGGTATTTTCCCATAAACAATACCTTACAAGTAATTGTATATTAGTTAATCGAAGTATCATTGATTAGATAAACCAAAGATTTTTGACTTTGTAAGATATGGAAAATAAATCATTGCTACTAATAATATTCTTCAAATTTACAAAATCCTTAAAGTTTTCTGCTATTGGTTTTACTCAAATTAAATAATACAGTAAAGCAGTACTAAATTTAAACCCATGCAATCTCCTAATCCAGAAATAAAAGAGGACTAACCAGTAAAATAATGGGCTCGCCCGGATTCGAACCGGGGATCTTTGCCGTGTGAGGGCAACGTCATAACCACCTAGACCACGAGCCCGGGTAAATAAAAAGTTGAATTCCCGTTTATTAAATTTTATGCTCAGGTAACAACCTTTTCAAGTCTGTCCTCGTCTCTTGCAATTCTGACCTCTCTCGCTATTCTCCTGCCCATGCTCATGAAGTCACCATATTTCAGGAATGTATATGGAGAGCTATCCATAAAGGTGTTTGTACCTCCATCGCTCCTGGCACTTATCTCGAATGCATAAAATTCCATATCGTCAGTACACATGGTCTGGATACAGAAAGCTCCGATCAGACCTGGAGGTACAAGCTTCTTTGCTGTTTCGGCAAGCCTGTCACCCATTTCGAACATCTTTGGTAGAAGGCTCTCCCTGACGACAATCGGAAAATTCCCCACAACCACATATGAGGGAGGTATTCCGGCATCGAGCTGATCTCCTGCAGGAATCCTCACAAGTCCGTCAATGTTTGATTCGTATCTTCTGTCCATACCGAGTAACTCCACTTCGTCATTCAGTGGAGAGTAGAAG
>WAJW01000107.1 GCA_015523685.1 Archaeoglobaceae archaeon | reverse complement strand
ATGGATGCCTCCGAGAAAATAAAATGGATACCTGAACACATGAAAATAAGGTTGAAGAACTGGGTTGAATCCATGGACTGGGACTGGTGCATCTCACGACAGAGGATTTTTGCCACCCCGATACCTGTCTGGTACTGTAATGAGTGCGGGAATGTGATGGTGGCAAAGGAGGAATGGCTTCCGGTTGATCCCCTCAAGGATCTGCCACCAGAACCATGCAGCTGTGGTTCGACGAATTTCAGAGGAGAGGAGGATGTTCTCGATACATGGATGGACAGCTCCATAACATCCCTCACAATTGCAGGGTGGCCGGAAGATCTCAGGCACTATCCTGTCCATCTCAGACCTCAGGGACATGATATCATAAGAACCTGGGCCTTTTACACCATCCTCCGATCCGTTGCCCTCGTCAGGGAGATACCCTGGCATTCCATAGTGATTAACGGGATGGTTCTGGGAGAGGATGGAAGAAAGATGAGCAAGAGCTTGGGCAATATAATTTCCCCGGAAGAGGTGATAGAGAAACACGGCTCTGATGCTCTCAGGCAGTGGGCTGCCACAGGAGGAATTGTGGGCTCAGATGTGCAGTTCTCATGGAAGGAGGTTGTTGCAGCCTCGAGATTCATGCAGAAGTTCTGGAGTGTGCTCAGATTTGCACTTCCACACCTCTCAGGTTATGAACCTTATGAGGAAGACATGAAATATCTCAAAACATCGGATAGATGGCTTTTGAGCAAACTCACCAGACTTGTTCGGTCGGTTACGGAACACATGGATAACTACAGATTTGATGAGGCTCTCAAATCAATCAGGAAATTCATCAGGGAAACTCTTGCTGATAACTATATAGAGCTTGTCAAGGGCAGATTATATGAGCTTAAAGACAGGGGAGCAAGATTTACCCTCTACAGAGCACTGGATGTTTTGATCAGGATGTATGCTCCTTTTGCTCCATTTCAGAGTGAGGAAATGTACCATTCTTTCAGGGGAAAGAGTGTACACCTTCAGCCGTGGCCAGAAGCTGACGAAAACCTGCTGAATGAAGAGTGGGAGATCAGGGGAGAGATAGTAAAACAGATCGTGTCCGTAGTCAGGAGATGGAAGCATGAAAGGGGACTGGCCCTCAATGCTCCAATGGGAAGCATAACGGTTGTTTCCGATAATGCAATTGATACAGTTGATATAGGTAAAGCTCTGAATGCAGATGTGAGGGTTGTGCGGAATATTCCGGAAATAGTTGAAGTGCCGGATCATGCCGAACCAGTCATGAGCAGGATTGGCCCGATTTTCAGGGACAGGGCGGGAAAGATCATTGAGTATATCAGGAATATGGGTGAAGATGAGATCAGGAGGATCGAAAAGAGCGGTTATCTGGAGATCGAAGTTGATGGAGAGAGGCATCGTATAGAGCGGGACTGGATAAGAATAAATAAAAAATTCATATCCAGAGGGCGAGAGGTTGAAATAATAAGGGTGCAGGACATCTCCATAGTAATTGAGGTGTGACGATGGACTCTGAAGATGTGGATGAACAGAATTCAGGATCAGGAGTGATAGAACTTCTCGAGAGCGAACCCACCTTCTCTCAGATTCTGAAATGCGTTCTCGGAATAACTCCTTCCGAAGTAGAAGTTTACCTCACTCTTTTCAGGCATCCCGAATCCGGAGTGGATGAGATAGCCGAAATGATCAACAAGGATAAGAGTGGAGTCTACAGGAGTCTTCAATCCCTCCTTGAAAAAGGTCTTGTGAGCAGGGATTACAGAATACTGAAGCAGGGTGGATACAAGTATCTGTACAGACCGGTGTCTATAGAAAAACTCAAGGAAAAGCTCAAAGGCGAGCTGAGACTGTGGTATGAAAAGCTGAATCAGATAGTTGACGGATTTGAAATAGAGCAATCCGGTCATTAGGTCGCAATTTCCATACCACCCAAAGACTTTTATTTTAAGCTCAAGTTCAGTGCTCGGATGCGGAAGTACCTCATTATTATCGGAGATGGGATGTCAGACTACCCTCTGGATGAACTCAATGGCAAGACTCCACTTGAGATCGCAGACACTCCAAATATGGACTTTATAGCCAGAAATGGTATGATGGGACTTGCAAGGACAATTCCGGAAGGATTTCCACCCGGAAGTGATGTGGCAAATCTGTCCATTCTGGGTTATGATCCCTCGATATACTACACAGGCAGGGGGCCTCTGGAGGCTCTTGCGGAAAATATTCCAGCTGGAGAGGGAGATATGGTGTTCCGGGCAAATCTGGTTTATGTCAATGATGGGATTATGATCGACTACAGTGGTGGTCAGATATCCAATTCAGAGGCCCTGAAAGCCATAGAAACTCTTAAAAAGCACATGCCAGAAAATGTGGATCTTTTTCATGGAGTGAGTTACAGAAATCTCCTCGTTGTGAGGGATACAGAGGGGAACGTTGAGACCTGGCCCCCTCACGACATTCTTGGGAAAAGGATTGAGGATCATCTTCCCATGGGAGACAGAGAAATTTCGGAGCTACTCCGCCAGATCATTCAGGTCTCCTCTGAAGTTCTCCCCGGGGTTACCGAGAGAGCCAACATGCTCTGGCCCTGGAGTGGTGGAACCATCCCTGATCTTCCCTCATTCAGGGAGATGTGGGGCATATCGGGAGGAGTTATCTCTGCGGTGGATCTGATAAAGGGAATAGCAAAGGGTGCAGGGATGGAGGTTATTGATGTCCCCGGAGCAACGGGATACATCGATACAGACCTCGAGAGCAAGGCTGATCATGCCCTCAAATCATTGAGGAGACTTGATCTGATTTACGTACACGTTGAGGGAATAGATGAGGTATCTCATGAGGGGGATGCAGAGGCCAAGATCAGGGCCATAGAAGAATTTGATGAGAGACTTGTGGGGAGGCTGATCGATAGAATCACAGAAGAGATGAGAATACTGATCATGCCAGATCACTCAACACCCGTTCCTGTGAGAACTCATACGAGAGACCCGGTTCCCTTTGCCATTTATGGTATTGAGAAGGATGATTCTTCGGCATTCACCGAAAGAGAAGCTGGAAAGGGTGTCCTTGGAATGGTTGAGGCCCTTTCACTCCTTAAAATTCTCATCAGATAGCCATGCCCGTCAGACCTCTGATCCATTCGAAAATCTCATCCATCGCATATCTGATATAATGGGGAAATTGAAGGAATAGGTTTTTAAGGAAGAGAACCATCTCGGGTTTTGCAACGATAAGAGCCATTATTATAAAGAGGAGCAGAAAAAAGACGATTATTAACCCGGTGAGAAGGGATGACTCGGTTGAAACCATCGTAGCACATATTGCTTCCATCATTTAAATATTTTTTCATGGATATTATTTGAGAGCACAACAAATGTTTTATAAGATGCGAAATCAGAAAATTTGTTTATCCCATATGGAGGTGTAAGTTTGAGATTTGAAATTCCCGTTTCCGTGGGGGAAACATATACGGTAAAAATAGAGGATATTGGAAAGGAAGGAGATGGAATAGCCCGAATTCAGGGATTTGTTGTTTTTGTTCCGAATGTTGAAAAGGATCAGGAAGTTAAAATCAGAATAACAAAAGTTCTGAGAAGATTTGCTTTCGCCGAACTTGCCGAATAAAACCGTATTGCCGTGTGACATCTGTTTTATCAGGGATTCATGGTAAATCATGCGTCTGAGAGATCTATTCGGAAAACGAAAACGCAGAAAAGTGAATCTTGAAGAATTCGAGAAAATCGTTACAGATGACTTCAACTGTGCAAAGTCAGAGATCGATGAAGTCAGAACCAGGTTGGAAAACGATATTCTCAGAGAGGTGAAACTGCTTTTTGAGGCAATCGAGAATCTTGAAGAAAAAAGCATTGAAGCAGAGGTTCCGGATTCGGCATCCAAAAGAATACTTTCTGCCAGAGATAAATTCACTGGAGGAATGAGAAACATATGGAATTCATGGGACAGAGGAAGCGACATTTTAAAACTTCTGAATAGATCTTTCAGCCTCAGAGCAAAACATTCTGCTTATCTCAGTGCTGGATTTCCGGAAAGCTATGCCAGAATAAACGAGATACTCCAGGATCTTGTAAAGATGGCCAGACGTATGGAAGATATGGAAGAGATGAGAAGAGCAGATCGATGTTCCATTGCAATAAACATTTTTTCAGAAATAAAAAGTTTACAGGATAGAATTTCCACGACGATTAAAGAGAACAGGAATATGATGGAAACAATGGAATCCCTCAGAGAGAGACTGACCTCATTGAAAGCAGAAATTGGAGATTTCGAATCCCGGGAGGATTACAGGGAGTTAAAAAAGGAATTTGAAAATTCTAATAAGGAACTCAGACACATTGAAAGCGATATTACAAGATGTGTTCATTACCTCAGAAGACCCCTTAAAAAACTTGAACATCTTCATGGAACGGATCTTATGGATCTTTCGGATATCAACAGCCTCGAAAATGTGGCAAGATCCCTTAAAAAATCCATTGACAGTGGTTTCATCGATCTAAAGGATAGAAACAGGGACAGGGTTATGGAATGCCTAAACCTCATCCTCAGAGGAGAGCTGAGGAAAATGTGGATCAAGAGGGAGGAACTGTTCAGGCTTAGAACTGAAATTCAGGAAAAACTGAAGGAGAAGGAGAGGGAACTCAGCATGCTGAAATCCGAAGCAAACAGAATTTCAAAAGAAATTGAAAATCTTGAAGAG
>WAJW01000106.1 GCA_015523685.1 Archaeoglobaceae archaeon | reverse complement strand
ATATTCATGTTCTGTAATCAGTCTCATTTTTCGAGACTATGCCGTTTACGTAGTAGATTCCCACCCCATAACTGCAACCCTCCCATTCCATGATCCGGCTTTTTATACACTGTCTGAAGCTGTATGCCTTTACTGTGAGGAGGAGTGAAGGATAAAGGTATGGACATATCTCAGGAAAACATCCTGATAGGTTCTTTCAATTCAAAGAGAAAAACCCACTTCAAAAAGAACTTGGAGACTATTACCAGAAACACAGAGAGAACTATGAAGAGCTAAGGGCAGAATACCTGAGACTGAAAGAAGAGCATGAGAAACTCAAATTAAACTCAAATTATATTCAGTAAATCATTCGATTTTTAAGGGGTTTGAGTGGACTCGGCGGGATTCGAACCCGCGGCCTTCGCCTTGCGAAGGCGACGCTCTACCCCTGAGCTACGAGCCCGTAATCTGAGAATACATACATGTATATCTAACTTATGATGAAACAGCACTTCAATAAACAATGCTGAACGTCTCAAACTCTCCCCTGTAATCCTCCCACTCTACCTCAACGTTTTCAACTCTTGCAAAAGGTGGGCCATGCCTGCACCATTCAATGACACTCCTCACATCATCTTCTTCCCCCTCGAAGACAGCCTCTACCCTTCCATCCGGCAGATTCCTGACCCATCCAGTTACACCTCTCTTCAGTGCCTGTTCCCTTGTATGTGCCCGGAAGAACACACCCTGAACCCTGCCTGAAATAAAAACATGGGCCCTGACCTTCATGGAATCACCGATAGAAAATAGAATTAAAGAATTTAAAATTAATCTATCAACCTACAACTGTATGCTCTGGCTCTATACCATCTCTGAACCTGTTGAACCCGAAAGGCCTTATGAGTGGATCAACCTTTCCGGTTGCTATCAACTTTGCTATCAGCTCTCCAACAACAGGGGCAAGCATGAAGCCGTGTCCGCTGAATCCATTTGCCTGTATGAACCCCTCTATTTCAGTCTCTCCGAGAACCGGTTGAGCATCGGGTGTCATATCATACAACCCTGCCCACTGTCTCAGAACCTTAACACCCCTTATTTTGGGAACGAGTCTGACGATCTCTCTTGCAAATTTTTTAACGAATTCAAATGACGATGATACGTCAGTTGATGGTTCACTGTGGGTTCCGATCCCCCCTATTATTTCTCCCCTCATTGATTGATTGAAGTAAAGACCTGCTGATATATTGACGATCATGGGCTCGAGGAAGGGTTTCAGTGGCTCGGTTGCAAGAATCTCATGTTTAACGGGTGTATTGAAGGATTTCAATCCAGCCATCTCATATATCTTCTTACTCCATCCTCCAGCAGCGTTAACAACAAAATCACAATCTATCCTTTCTTCTCCAGCGACAACTCCCTTAACACTCCCGTTCTCCACAATTATATCTCTGACTTCAGTAAATTTTCTTATCTCAACTCCGAGCCTTTCTCCGGCCCTCGCATAACCCCACACCACGGGAAACGGGAATGCAATTCCATCCCTTCTGTTGAAAGCCCCTCCCACCATTCCATCGGTGTTGAGTTCCGGGAAGATCTCCCTCGCCTCTTCTGGAGTCACAATCCTTGATCCAACTCCAAGAGAATTCTGGAGCCTGACGTGCTCTCTTATCTCGCTCATATCATCTTCATTGAAGGCGAGAAAGAGATAACCGCCCTGTCTGAAAAGAATGTTGAAGTTCAGTTCATCACTGAGTTTTTCATACATGTCAAGACTTTTTCTGGCAAGTTTTATCATGGGTTCGGTTGAGAATTGCTCTCTTATACCACCGGCACATCTACCGCTTGATCCCGCTCCAAGGTATCTTTTCTCAAGCACAACAACCTTCTCGATTCCCTGTTTTGCCAGATTGTAGGCTATTGACAGACCTGTAACTCCTCCACCGATAACAGCGACATCAGCTTTCATTTTCATCACCGGCCAGGATGTATAAGGGAACGGGATTTACAGGAGGCCTCTGAGTTGTTATTCCGATCTCGTCGGGTGACTTTTTCAATCTTCCACCGAGAATCCTGATAACGTGCATCAGGCATGACTTGCCCTGGCATGGACCTGTGGAGATACCCGTGTATCTTTTGAGAGATTCCAGATCTGTGAATCCCTCTTCTATTGCGTGGATTATATCTTCTTCGGTTATGTCCTCACATCTGCATACAATTTTCTTGGATTTAACCATTCATCTCACCCTGAAAGCCCTTACCTCAAAAAGCAGGTCTTTATCCATTTCCACCGTGACAAGGGCAGTTCCTTCGTTTTTCTCCGGGGGAAGCACCCATGTAACCGTCCCCTCGCCCACTATCTCCCCTTTTCTGTTGAGAAGACTGACGGTATCGCCCTTTTCTGGAACGGGAAGGAATTCATAGGGCATTGTTATTCTGCCCTTCCCATCCTTTATTTCAAGCATGAAAATGGCAAGTCCTGGACAGACTCTTATGCACTTCATACAGCCCGTGCAGTTTTCATAAATAACTCTTGGGGGTGCGTTTATGTTCTCCATCTCCACGGCATCGAACTTGCATGAGAAAACGCATGCATTGCATGGTATTTCTTGTGGGCACTCTATGAAGGCGACCTTTCTTTCCTTGAGCCTTTCATCTGAGGGTCGGGGAGCTATTTCATCAGTCAGGAGAAATCCCCGTTTGCAGTAATCAGGCATCAGACCACCACCTTCTCAAGGCCTTTCAGGATTCTCGCTCCAAATGGCCCCCTCCTCATTTCCTCAAGATCACTTACGAACTTATCCCTCATCTCCTCAGCTTCTTTATCCCCGTATCCAAGTTTTATGGCACTGTCAAGACCTGCTATCCGCCCCTCAATCATGGCTGTTGACGCCTCCTCAATTCCTGCAGCATCTCCGGCAACGTAAACTCCTTCCCTGCTCGTCTCCATATATCTGTTTCTCACAGGTACAAATCCCCCCAGCTCCGGTACAAATCTCATTTCTGCGCCTGCCTGATAAAGAAGTTCGTGGGTGGGTGAGAGCCCAACAGAGATGCATATGAAGTCACAGGATATGTCCCTTTCAGACCCTGGAACTTCCTGCCATTTGTCATCGAGAGCAACGATCTGTGCACCTTCAACTCTCTTGGATCCGTAGGCCTTCTTTATGGTATGTGATGTGTAGATGGGAATTCCGAGCCTTCTAACCTTGGCTGCATGGACAAAATATCCGCCTATAACGGGCATGGCTTCGACAATTCCTGCCACATCAACCCCGGCCTGAAGAAGCTGATAGGTTAATATTAGCCCCACATTTCCAGAACCAACGATCAGTCCTGTATCTCCCGGCTTCACTCCGTAAACGTTCATCAACGTCTGAACTCCTCCCGCCCCATAGACTCCGGGAAGGTCATTGTTTTCGAAAATCAGAGTTCTCTCATAAGCACCAGTAGCGATAATTATCTTCTTTGGCTTTATCTCAATCAGAGTGTTATCCTTTACAGCACCTATGGTGCCATCGTATATTCCGAAAACCCCAGTGTTGAGTGATATGTTCACATTGTCAAATTCCCTGACCTTTTTCTCGAGATTTTCCGCTATTTTTATTCCCCTTGTTCCGGCACCATGCTCCGCACTACCGAAAAATCTATGGGTTTGCTTTACGAGCTGACCTCCAACTCTGGGATTTTCATCCATGAGGCAGATATCGGCCCCAAGTTCTCCAGCATAAATCGCCGAGGAGAGACCGGCTGGCCCGGCTCCTATTATCGCAATATCACATTCAAGGGTTTCCTCACGTCCCCTTTCCTTTATTTCCTCCTTTGGAAAATTACCAAGTCCTGTGAATTTTCTCATTGAGTTAACGAAAAATAGTCTCAAAAAAGATGGCCTTATGAATTTTTTGTAGTGAAATCCATGGGGAAACATGAAATCAAGACGATCAAATACCCCCAGAATATCGTTGTTCACGTCAGGATAAGAGTTCTGGGATCTTATCTGCATTCCATCCCTGACATAGACCTTGCATGTCCTGACATTGGGTATCCCGTCCACCTCCATCATGCAGGATGAACACTTTCCAATTGCACAGAAAAATCCTCTTGGCCTGTGATACTTGAAACTCCTGCTGAAAATCCTGACCCCGTTGGCGTAAAGTGCTGCGGCAACGGTCTCCCCTTCGTAAGCTTCCATGGGTTTACCGTCAAAATAAATTGTTACCTTTTTACCCCTTCTGAACTGAACAACTGGATGTTCTTGAAGTCTTCCCATTCCAATCCTCTCCGCTCCCCGGATTAAAGATGCTGTTATCACCGGGGCAAATGACAATAACTCCTTAAGGGAAAGGATAACGCCATATTAAAATTTTTCGAAAATTTAAATACCGGATTTAGCATCATATAAAGGAATGATCCCTTAAATCTGGGAGAAATAATCTGAAAAGGTATGTGAACCCGCTATTTCGAGAAACTGGATTCATGGTATTATCTCAGTGGTATTGTAAAATCCGGGATAAATCAGGGACTTCTTGCTGATAACCCCATCTTTCACAAGGCGTTTTACCTCAGGTAGAATTTTGGAAATCTCATTCACAAGGTGCTCTACAGTCCTGCAGACCATTCTGAAGCCTGTCTCACCCCATAGCCTCTCCCTGTTTGTGAACAGACATCTTCCACCGCAGACATCGAATATTTTACACTCCATGCATGGGTCAAGAATTGAAGTTCTGCGGATGATCCCGGAGTGGATATCTCCCATCAGATTCCACTCAAACTCCGGACATATGGGGCAGGCCAGAATCCTTCCATCTGTTGTTATTGCCACCGCCTCTTTTCCGGCACCACACGGAGGGGATGGATTGGGACCATATAAAAAGGCCTTTAATACTCCCAGAAATGGTACAATACCGGGAATTTTGCCTGTTTTTAACATTTCAAAAAATTTTTTTGAAAGGAGTGTTATGCCCTCGTTGTAATCCTTCACCCACCTGCTGAAATCTTTAAATCTTTCCACACCACTCCATATCGCATCGATCTGCCAGTGTACATGGGTGAAGATACCGAGATTCATCAGATGCATGACGTCTGAAAAAATGTTGGTTCTCTCTCCCGCCACCATCCTTGCAATCAGCTCTCCATCGTAATCCATTTTATTTACCATTGTAACGTTTCTGATAACTCTATCGTAAACCCTTCCCCTGTAGTATTCAGTGAGATCTTTCCTGCCGTCTATGGATACAAGGATGGAAGAGAATCTTCTGAGGTAATCTCTCTTCACCCTGTCCAGATATATCCCGTTAGTCTGGAGTACATATCTTGCCTGTATTTTATCCATTATCTCCTCCATTCGCTTCTTTCTGAGCAGTGGTTCCCCACCATAAAAGGCAATAACTGGGTCTCTGTCGTCTTCAATAAATTTCCTGAGCTGAGAATGGGGATATTCAATCTCTGAAGGCATGAGGCTTTCATCCAGACTTCCTCCACAGTATCTGCATTTAAGGTTGCACTTACCTGTAAGGAAAATGATGTAGAGCACAGAAAATTGTGGTGTGATATTTAAATGTAATCCTATCTTATGCTGGTATTTAACCATCTGAGGAAAAAGTCTCTGTTAACTTTTTGTTTGGTGTTGGTATAAACTAACGTTTTGCGGGTATGCGTAGTGTGAAGTGTAGCTGAGCATTTGGGTGAGGGTTGGTGGATTGGGCATGCTCTTTTTAGCCGACCGCTTAGGGAGCGACACACGATAGTGGTGAAGCGTTTCGATTGGTGACGTATTTTATAATAGTGACTTATTATTTTTTATACATTCTTTAAGCTTTTCCTTTATTATATCCCGGAATCCGTCTGATATGCTAACCAATCTCCTTTTATGCTCTCACTCTGGCGATAATTATGTTCACCAGAAAACCCACACCAAAATAAAGTGGAATTATAATAATTGAATAAAATATCAAAAATATCCATCCCAATACAGCAAATGAGTGAAATATTACGGTATATAAAAACATGAATGATCCGGAAAATATGTAAAATAACAACAGACCTGCACCCCTCTGTAAAAATTTCTTATCAAATCCCGAGATCACTGCTCCAATCAAGACACCAATAAAAAACACAACCATATTATCCAGCAATGAGGCAAATATTCCAGAAACTACCCCTCCGATAATGGCACCAGTTGCAGAGTACTTCATTTACCACCACCCGTATTAAATTGATCGTTTCCGCTTCATATTTCCATAGTATATAAGATATTTCCTATAACATATAACACATATTGGTATATTCTATTTATATTTATTGTTAGATACTTATGTGTGATGATTGCGATCATGAGGTTGGTGATATTATATCTTTGTTAAAATGGTGAAAAAAGTCACGGTTACAGGTCTGGATTTATGCAGGGTTGTCTTTGAAAAAAGTTAAACAGACATCAAAATATCAGGAACAGGGTAAGTAAACCAGGAAACAATTCAGATGAAACTAAATTTTTTGACGCCACTCATCTCCTTAAAGAAAGATGGATGGAATTATTGACATGTCTGGAGGACAGAAGGAAGGTCTTTCAAAAGACCATTAAAAGAATTGTAATGAGAAGAAGGCTAAGATTCGGCATGGCGGTTTGTCTGTTACAACAGCTGAAGCCTGTAAAGTTAACCTGAAGTTGGGAAATGGTTGAGGATCTGAAATTGAGGATATTTATCATCAAAGCAAGTTGAAAAGGTCTCTTTTTAATAGATCGAAGGTGGGAACTCAATAACTCTCCATCTTATCAAAAAATAACGGAACAGAAAAAAGGCAAGATTTTTAAAATCTGCATTGTATCAATCCAATGTGCTGGTTATCCTTGCTGTGTGCTGGGTCCTGTGGTTCATGAACTTTTCAACAAGGGTTCTATTTTCATCCTACTTTCCCCTGATTGAACAGGAAATGGGATTGTCGCACGGCCAGATAGGCACCTTCATCCTTGCTCTCGGAGCGGGATACAGCCTGATGCTACTTATTTCAGGGGGAATTTCAGGAAAGACAGGATACAGAAACACCATTACTGGATCAATGCTGGTTGCAGGTCTCACCCTCCTTATAATGCCATCATTCAGAAATTTCACAATCCTGTCAATTTCGTTTTTTGTTCTCGGCCTATCCCTGGGGTCATATCTGCCTGCTGCAATACCCCTCCTGACCTCGAGCTCAAAAAAACTGGGAAGTGTTCTGGGGATCCACGATTCTGGCGCTCCCATTGCCATGATAGCCATGCCGTTCATTGCAGGAGCATTACTGTCCAGGTTTCACTGGAGCTTTATGATAAGGATCATTGGTTTTTCAATAATCACTGCATCCATAATCCTTTTTCTCGTTTCTGAAAATACTAAAGGCTCTGGAACCGGATTGAGGAGGTATTTGGATGTTATAACCTCTCCCGTTACTTTATTCTTCTCTGTTTTATGGATAATGATGGCCTTCTGTTCAGCGGGCCTGTTTTCGATTCTCCCCCTCTATCTGTTCAGCGAGAGGGGTATTCCTCTTGCCCAGTCCCTCTATATTTT
>WAJW01000105.1 GCA_015523685.1 Archaeoglobaceae archaeon | reverse complement strand
CAACTATCTCGGCCTTTTCCACCTCTCCCAGATGTCTCAGCATGAGAGCTGAGGAAAGCACCGTTGCTGTGGGATTTACCATGTTTTTTCCGGCATACTTCGGAGCTGAGCCATGAACGGGCTCAAAGACCGCATGACTCTCTCCTATGTTGGCACCGGGAGCAACTCCAAGGCCCCCTACAAGACCCGCGCATAGATCAGAGAGGATGTCCCCGTAGAGATTTGGTGTTACCATCACGTCATACTCTTCCGGTTTCTGGACAAGCTGCATGGCCATATTATCAACTATTCTGTCCTCGAAGTCAATGGTATACTCCTGAGAGACCCTTCTGGCAACCTGAAGGAAGAGGCCGTCTGTGAACTTCATTATGTTTGCTTTATGGACAGCGGTCACCTTCTTTCTTCCATTTTTCTCCGCATATTCAAAGGCAAATCTTGCGATCCTCTCGCTTCCGTACTCCGAGATCGGTTTTATGCTCACTCCTGAATCAGCCCTTATCTCGATTCCCCTTCTCCTGAGAAACTCGAGGAATTCGTGAAGATCCCTGCTATCCTTTTCAAATTCAATTCCGGCATAGAGATCTTCCGTATTTTCCCTGATTATTATCAGATCAACATTCTGGTATTTAGAAACGTGAGGAAATGACCTTGCGGGTCTGACATTTGCAAAAAGATCCAGTCTCTTTCTGATCTCCACGTTAACGCTTCTGAATCCGCTACCCACGGGTGTGGTTATGGGACCCTTCAACCCAACTCCATTTTTCTTCAGGCTATCTATCACCTCATCGGGCAGGGGAGTGCCATATCTCTCAATGGCATGCTCGCCAGCCTCAACGATATCCCATTCCACATCTACAAGCTCTTCCACGATCTTTCTCGCCACTTCAACAACTTCAGGGCCGGTTCCATCTCCGGGGATTAGGGTTATTCTGTACATGGGATCACTCCACCACGATATCTCCGTGCTTTCGAATATGCTCCACAAGCCCTCCATCTTCAAGAATCCGTATCATCACATCAGGAAGGGGCTTTGCCTGAAGCTCCACATCTTTATTGATTATCCTTATCTTTCCCGTTCTGAAATCAACATCCAGCTCATCTCCTGTTTCGATCGGGTCTGTATCTGCAATGAGAACAGGAAGTCCCACGTTGATGGCATTTCTGTAGAATATCCTTGCAAACGATTTGGCAATAACAGCAGAAATTCCGTTCAGTTTTATCACCATGGGAGCGTGCTCCCTCGAAGAACCCATGCCAAAATTTTTTCCTCCAACGATGAAATCACCCTTCTTCACTTTTTTCACGAAATCCGGATCTGCATCTTCCATCGCATGTTCTGCAAGCTTTTCAGGATAGCTTCTCAAATGATAGTACCTGCCAGGGATTATGTGATCCGTTGTTATATCATCTCCAAACTTCCATGCTCTCCCTCTCGCCATTACAGATACCTCCTCGGGTCTGTAATTTTTCCTTCAATTGCAGATGCGGCACATGTGGCAGGAGATGCAAGGTATATCTCGGACTCAGGATTGCCCATTCTGCCCCTGAAGTTTCTGTTCTGGGTTGATATGCACACCTCCCCATCTCCAAGTACACCCTGATGAATACCGACACATGGACCGCAACCCGGAGGATTAACGATTCCTCCGGCCTCCATTATTATCTCCAGGAATCCCCTGCGAAGGGCCTCAAGATAAACCCTCTTTGATGCCGGTGTGACTATCAGTCTTGTCTCTTCATCGACCTTTCTACCCTTCAGAATTTTCACCGCCACTTCTATATCGGATATCCTTCCATTCGTACACGTCCCGATATACACCTGGTTGACGTCTGTCCCCTCCACCTCCTCGACGGAAACAACGTTATCCACTGAATGAGGTTTTGCAACAAGTGGTGGGAGGTCAGATACATCTATATTGAACTCTTTCTCATATTCAGCGTCTTCATCAGGTTTTATCTCCCTGAAATCAGATTCCCTTCCCATTTCTTTTAGATATTCCCGTGTTTTATTGTCTGAAGGACATATACCGGTTTTGGCACCCGTTTCAATGGCCATGTTGCAGAGTGTAAGCCTCTCTTCCATTGTCATGGCAGATATGGTCTCTCCCGTGAATTCCAGGGCTCTGTATGTTGCCCCATCGGCTCTTACGACTCTCATGATCTCCAGCATGATGTCCTTTGAGTATACCCCTGAAGGAGTCTCACCTGTAACCTCAATTTTGAAGGTTTCAGGAACTCTGAACCAGTTTTTTCCCAGTATTATGCCTACTGCAACGTCTGTAGATCCCATACCTGTAGCAAATGCCCCGAATGCTCCCGCTGTACATGTGTGGGAATCTGCTCCGATTATTAGATCACCTGGCTTTGCAAACCTCTCTGCCATGATCTGGTGAAAATTTCCATTCCCCACATCGCTTAAAAAAGCCCCTGATTTCTTTGCGAAACTTCTTATGAGGTTATGATCGTTGCTGAGCTCTCTCCTGGGGCTGGGAGATGAGTGGTCTATGAAAAAAAATGTTTTTTTGGCCCCATCAAGTTTCTCAACCCCTATTTTTTCTATCTGTCTGATGGTAAGGGGTGCAGTGCCATCCTGTAGCCCTATTCTGTCAACATGAGCGACAACAATATCTCCAGCATAGACGTCCTTTCCTGATTTCTCACTCAGTATTTTTTCAGCAATAGTTTTACCCATCACGTCCCTCCTCTATCGATTAAAGGAGTCATCATGCAATGACTTTTCCGAATTTATCTTTTATCCTTATAATTATTTAGTCT
>WAJW01000104.1 GCA_015523685.1 Archaeoglobaceae archaeon | reverse complement strand
TTATGGAACCAGCCATAAAATGTATGCATGGAGGAGGTTTAAGAGGTTGTAAGGTGTTTAATCGCATGGGTATGAGTGAATCACATCTCGCTATTAACGGGAGTTAGCACAGCAACATGCTATTCATGGCTGAAAGGTTCGGTGTCCGATGACGCTGAAGAGACCCTGTCTCTACACTCTGTGAGGGATATATCCACACTTGCGAACATGCATGTAGCTGAAATTGAGATCAAACCAGAAGCTATCTCCAAAAAATTGTAATGGTTCTTGACGATTTCAGAACGTTTAATGCAGAGAATACAAGAGATTGGGCTTAGAAGATGATTATTTAGCGGATCATCGTGTAACATACTTTCCGACTTGAATACACTCCAGAAAATCCGGGACATTATAAAAGAACTCTTTCCGGAATGTCTCACTGTATGCAGAATAACTCAGGAAACGACTGGTAATGCTTTCAGAAAGTTAACAACAATTCCGGTCAAAAAAATATCGTTCACTCATCAAGAATAAAGCAATGGAATCCGGCGATTGACCATGGTGTGTTTTCAGGTAAGAAATCCTTTATGATACTGCCCTCCCGTGCTGTCGGGCATTATATGGGAAAGAAATAGAAGTGGCTCAGAAACACTGGATTTAAATGCTGAACCCTTTTATTAAAGTGTTCGGATACGGTCTTGCGATAACAAAAAATTTATATTCGATATGTACAGCTGTACATATCGGTGGAGGAATGATATCGGGGAAAAGAATGGGCCTGATGCTACTGATTGTTGCAGGGATAATTGTGGGGGTTGGCTATTTTATACAGACACAGCATCAGAAACATGAAGCTCTCACAGTATCAACAACAACAAGTCTGTATGATACAGGCCTTCTTGAAGATGCCATTGCTCCTGCCTTCAGAGAAAAAACCGGAATTGAACTCAGGTTTATACCAAAAGGTACCGGAGCAGCAATTCTTGATGCCAGACAGGGTGTTGCTGATGCGATCATGGTTCATGCAAGGAGTAAGGAGTTGAGGTTCATGAAGGATGGTTATGGTGTAGATAGAAAGGTATTTGCCTACAATTTTTTCCTCATTGTCGGGCCAGAGGACGATCCTGCTGGAATCAGAGGACTCCCCCCCGCTGAAGCCCTGGAAAAAATTGCATCTGCGGGAAAAGCCGGAAAAGCAAGATGGGTTTCGAGGGATGATGGATCCGGCACAAACACGAAGGAGATTCAGCTCTGGAAAAAGGCTGGATACAACTATTCAGAGATAAAGGACGAGCAATGGTTCGTGAGCACTGGCAGTGGAATGGGCAACACCTTGAGGTACACCAGTAGTGTAAGGGGATATACCCTCACAGACAGAGGAACGTATCTCAAATTCAAAAAGGATGGTCTGATCGATCTCGTACCCCTTGTGGATAGGGGAGAGGAACTTATCAATGTTTACAGCATAATAATAGTCAATCCCGAGAAATTTAAGAAGGATTTCAATGGCGCCATAAAACTGGAAAAGTGGCTGATCTCGGAAGAGGGGCAGAGGATAATAGGAGATTTCGGTAAAGATACATATGGTGAACCCCTCTTCTACCCGGCTATCGGAGTTCTTGAGAGTGGAAGAGGAGATACGGTGAAATGGATCGTTAAATACGGTTTCATGGAGGACAATGGCATTTATACAGAATGTCCGAGGGACTTCAGGATGAATGCGGGCGAACTCACATTCTTTGAGTTTCCTGAAAATTTCGTTTCAACCGGGAAGTAGTCTTCCATGACCCTCATCGCTGAAAGCCTGAGATCCGCTTTGGAATTGATATCCCAGCCTGTTGTGATGGAGATAACCATCAGATCCATCAGAGTTTCGGGGATGGCGGTCGTTATAGCAGGATTGTGGGCTTTACCGCTGGGCATCACACTGGGAGTTCTGGAGTTCAGGGGAAAGAGAATTGTGAAGGGTTTTTTCAATGGGTTGATCGGCATTCCAACGGTAGTCCTGGGTCTCGTCCTCTACCTGATTCTCTCTCCAGAAGGGCCGTTCGGATTTCTTGGCCTCCTTTATACCGAGATGGGTATAAGTCTCGGGCAGTCCATACTGATAGCCCCGATCATGGTTAGCATTGTAGGTGGTTCCGTGGAAATGGTTGGAAAGGAAGTAAAAGATCTGATCCTCACTCTTGGCGGATCCAGAATTGATTCCGTGACGTACATTGCCAGAGAGGCTACCGGAGGGATTGTTCTTGGCGTTGTTTCGGCGTTCAACAGGGCAATAGCAGAGCTTGGAATAGCCCTCATGGTTGGAGGGAATGTTTTTGTCAGGGGGAGTGCACTGAACACGAGGGTTCTCACAACGGCAATTCAGATGTATACCGCCAGAGGAGAGGTGGAACTTGCGATAGCCCTTGGAATAATCCTCCTGATCATTGTTCTTGGCATAAGCATAATTTCAAATTTTCTTCAGGGACTGGCATGGCGCTGATTGAGTTGAGAGGAGTGGAGAAGAGATTTCATGATGTGATTGCCCTTAATGATATAACCCTTGGTGTGAAGGAGGGTGAGATCTTTGGAGTTATGGGAGCCAATGGGGCCGGGAAAACAACGCTCCTCAGGATAATGGCTCTTATCGAGAAACCAACTTCGGGGCACTATTTTTACAGGAATGAGCCGGTGAATGAAGCTATCAGAAAGAAAATAACGATGGTATTCCAGCAACCGGTCATGCTGAAGGGTACCGTTTTTGACAATGTTGCTCTCCCACTTCGTTTCAGAAATCTCAGGAATTCGGATGCTGAGGAGAGGGTTATATCAGCCCTCAAACTGGTCGGGATGAGGAAGCATGCGCATTCTGATGCCAGGAGTCTCTCTGGAGGTGAAAAAAAGAAGGTATCCATTGCAAGGGCAATCGCATGTGATCCCGAGGTTTTTCTTTTTGACGAACCCACATCAAGCCTCGATCCATCCAGTACAAGAATCATAGAAAGTCTTATGAGGAGACTGAGGGATATGGGGAAGACCATTGTTTTTGCCACCCACAACCTTTTTCAGGCCAGAAGGCTGGCGGACAGAATCGCCCATCTTCATGAGGGTCAGCTCATGGATCTGGGTGATACAGAGAGGATTTTTTCAGAGCCCAAAAACGAGATGACTGCAAGGTTTATTTCAGGTGAGATTTTCTGAATCAAAAAAGAATTAAAACGGGCACTCCCACCATTTGGTGATTGCCAGATTTGATGAAAATCATTCGGTCTTAAAACTGAGAGATTTGAACTGGAAGGTATTTTCCAATAGGAAATGTGCGGTTATGGGAGGGATATACCGGTTTTTAGCAGGACATCTGTTGCCGAATTCGGTTATGCTAACGCGCCTGATTTTCAGATATTCTGATTGCCTTTTCTTTTTCCGAATACAAAGGTTTTTATAGTGAGAGGAAAGATTGTATGTAATTAAATTAAGTGGAGGTGTAAATTTGAGATTTGAGATTCCGGTTGAGGTCGGCGGTACATACACTGTGCGAATCGAAGACATAGGCAGAGAAGGCGACGGCATAGCAAGAATCGACGGTTTTGTCGTTTTTGTTCCGAACGTGGAAAAGGATCAGGAAGTGAAAGTCACGATCACAAAGGTTCTGAAAAGATTCGCCTTTGCAGAAGTTTCAGAGTAATACCGTCGGTTTTCATGCTCTGAAAATA
The DNA here is from genome assembly GCA_015523685.1 of Archaeoglobaceae archaeon. Classification (GTDB taxonomy): domain Archaea; phylum Halobacteriota; class Archaeoglobi; order Archaeoglobales; family JdFR-42; genus WAJW01. Next base: position 1,046 of record WAJW01000104.1, on the reverse strand, counting down.
TGATAATTTTCAAATTTTAAACTTTATTTTCAAAATTTAATTCAGGATGTTTTAATCGGACTGAATATTCTCAGGAATCGTTTTCATTTAATAGATGTTTAAAAGAGAAACGCTTAAAAGTCTCGTGGTCAAAGTGCTCAGAGGGTGATATTGCAATGTATGAAAGTATCAAAGTCGAGATCGAGGATCAGGTTGCAAGACTTATACTCAGCAGACCGCCATTGAATGTGGTGGATATTAAAATGATGAAGGAAATTATAAAGGCCCTTGAAGAAATAGAGGAAAGTGATACTGTTGTAACAGTTTTGAGTGCTGAAGGCAAGCATTTTTCTGCAGGTGCTGAGGTAAAGGAGCATTTTCCAGATCAGCTTGGTAAACTCCTGCCAGTGTTTACAGAGCTTCTTGTCAGGCTCATGAAGAGTGATAATATCACGATTGCCGCGGTTAAGGGCTACGCCCTTGGAGGTGGATGTGAAATCCCACTCGCATGTGACATGATCCTCGCATCTGAAAATGCGAAATTCGGACAGCCTGAGATATCCCTCGGCCATTATCCTCCATTTGCCATATTCTATCTGCCGAGGGTCGTGGGTGTGAAGAAGGCATATGAGCTCATACTCACCGGGGATCCAATTTCAGCAAAAGAGGCGGAGGAGATCGGAATTGTGAACAGGGTTTTCCCCGATGACAAATTCGATGAAAAGGTGGAAGAATTCGTTAGTGGCCTGCTCAAAAAAAGTCCAGTTGCTTTGAAGCTAACCAAAAAGGCCCTGAGGGCGAGTCTGGGAATACCGGTTGAGACAATCATGGATGTCGTCAATGACATCTATCTCTCCCAGCTAATAAGATCGGAGGATTCAGTTGAGGGCCTGACCGCATTTCTGGAGAAGAGAGAGCCAAGATGGAAGGGAAGATAACCAGCATTCCTCATTTTTTATTCAGTTATCATAAATTTAATTCCCTGATTAAATGATTTCTTAACCTTTAAATTTTAACCTAAATGTTAATATACTTAAATCCAAGCTAATCTTCATGCGACATTATAC
>WAJW01000103.1 GCA_015523685.1 Archaeoglobaceae archaeon | reverse complement strand
GATATACAGATTTCACTGAGATGCTTTTAAAGCTTTGGAACAGGCCGTTGAGATACGTACCGATCTTGAAGGAATCCATATGAGAAGTCATTCCAAAAGAATCAAATTCGCTGATTAAGAAGGTTTTAAGGATAACAGGTGGGGTAATAAACTTTAATTTTAAGAGACGGTTTGTTTAACTATCTAATAAGGTTGCTTAGAAAGATTAACACTATAGCTGCAATTCCTTTTTGGGAATATGGCAAGTGGAGACTTTGATAGAAGACCCGGCATTGACATCCATCTCATTCTGGCAGCCTTCGATTAAAATTCATAAAAGAAAAGGGTTAGATAAATTTGATGGACAGATTTTTCATTCCGTTCTTTATTGCAACTGTTATTAAAAGAGGGGTCATGGCTTCAACCATCATTGAGTTCTCCAGAATTCCTCCATCAAGGGCCCGCAGATGGGGGATCTGTTCAGCAAGCTCCATAATCATCTTCTTGCTCTTTTCGTCATCTCCGCACACAACAACATCGTAGTCGAGAGTTTTTGAGATATCTGCAAGTTTTACCGCGGAAACATTCTGAAACGCAGAGACCACACTTACACCCTCTGGAAGCAAATCTCTGAGTTCAAGAGCAGCGCACCCCTTCTCCGGAACAGAATATACAAAAGAGCCCCTGACCTTTTTCATGGGCACAAGAGGTGAAACCACTATCTGATCCGAGAAACTCTCTCTTATCCCCTTTATCGTTGATTCCATGTGCTCATATGGTATTGAAACGACAACAATATCGGCATCTTCTGCTGCTTTCCCGTTTTCAAAACCTTTTATGTCAGGTGAATATCCCTGATTTTCAAGTCTCTCAATATAACTCTCCGATGCCTTCTTTGCCTTCTCCTCTTTTCTCGATCCGATTACTATCTCATGGCCTGCAATTGCCCATCTGAGGGCAAGGCCTTCCCCAATATCTCCCGTTCCTCCAAGAAGTGCTATTTTCATATTCATCCCTCCTCAATCTCAACATGGGTGTTAATCGGTATTCCCCTTTCAATACTCCCTGCAACAACGCAGTAATCCCTGAACCTTTCAATACAGCTATCCAGATACTTCTTTTTTTCGGGATCAGCCCGAACCTTCATAAAAATATCGATTTTACTCACTCTGAGCCTCCCTTCCTCGTTTCTTTCTATGGTCAGTATGCCCCTCGCAGAGATCTTATGCTCTATTGACCTCTTTGAGAGGCAGAAACTCAGGGAAGAGACCTGACATCCCATTGCAGCAAAGAGAAGCAGATCCGGTGGAGAAAGACCGGAATCCTTTCCGCCAAATTCAGTGGTTTCGTCAATAACCACCTCGTGTCCTCTGATTTTTCCATGGAGGTTGAATCCCTTTATCTGCTCAATTTCAGCTTCATGCACAATTTTATCGATTTTCATAGATTGTCAGGGGGGGCCTTAATATATAAATATGTACTGGGGTGTGGCCGGTTATTTTCACACTTCGGTAAAGTGTTATATCTTCATATACCCACTTCCAGAATGCAGATGAAATCCATCTCCCTCCCTCTGCATTATGGAAGTGCCCCTGATTGGTTACTTGTCAGAATGAAGGGGCTCTCACTTTTTATTATGGAACTGATCCTTGATGAATTTGGAATCCGGACGTTTATGGACAGAATATCCGATCCAATCTTCTTTCAATCCTTTTCAAACCTCCTCGGTTTTGACTGGAATTCATCCGGTTCAACCACCGTGCTGTGCGGTGTTCTAAAGTCTGTTCTTAATGAGAATGATATGGGGGTAAGGATTGCAGGTGGTAAGGGAAAGCATGCTCACGGGGCTCAGCACGATATCAATGTATTTGGCCAGGAACTTGGTTTGAAAACTTCAGTTATAGAAGAGATGCTATACATGAGCAGGTTGAGTTCGAAGGTGGATATGACCGCCCTCCAGGATGGTTATGATCTGTATCATCACTGTATGTTTATCGGAGAGGACGGAACCTGGGCTGTGGTTCAGCAGGGGATGAATTCGTCGATCAGAATGGCGAGGAGATATCACTGGAATTTTGAAACATCGGGAGAATTTAACAATCCCCATTCCGGCATAATAACCCAGAGGTTCGAGAGTAACGTCCTTAACCTCGTTGCAGAGGAGAGTGAGAACTGTAGAAAAACCTCGCTGGATGTTGTTAACGATGGCACCTTCAGGAGAGATTATAGTGCACTTCTGTCTCTCTTGAAGAACGGAGGATGTACCCTCTTCGGAAGGACTGTTATCAGGGAATACAGAATCCCCACCAGAATAAACTGGAAAGCAATTGAAAGGGCATATGAACTTCAGCCGGATAAATATGAGGATCTGCTCATGCTGAATGGGGTTGGAAAGGAGACAGTCAGGGCACTGAGTCTTATTTCATCATTTGTATATTCTGAGGATTTCAGCAGAGAAGATCCCGCTAAATACTGCTTCACTGTGGGCGGAAAAGATGGAGTGCCCTTTCCGGTGAGAAGGGATACGTACGATGAGGTAATTGAATTTATGAGGGAAGCTCTCAGGCAGAAAAAACTCGGAGATTATTCGAGAATAGAGGCTCTCAGGAACCTGAGGAGATACTGATGCCCATATGAATGGTAAGTTTTCACAAAATTTATATATTTTTATCCAGTTTTCTGTTGATATGTCCACTTTCACGGTGATAATAACAAACTCTCCATACAACTCTCAGAACCCCTACAATGCTCTAAGGTTTGCCCTCGGAGCTATCGCTGAGGAGCACAATGTCAGGATATTTCTTATCGGGGACGGAGTTTATGTTGCTCAGAAGAACCAGAAATCCCAGTTCTACCAGATTGAGAAAATGGTCAGGGAATGCATGGAATTTGGATGTGAAATAAAGGCATGCGGTGTGTGCTGTGATGAGAGGGGTGTAACACAGGATATTATAATCGATGGAATAGAGATTGCATCAATAACCGATCTCGTTGTATGGGTTGATGAGTCAGACAATGTTCTCAATTTCTGATTATATTTTAAAATTTTGATCCTGTATATTTTGACTAAACACACTATGCAGGATCTTTCTTTTTTTAGAAGAATAAGTCAAAACCTATAACAAAAAAGTTAATAAACTATTGTGACATATTGAAGATTATGAATATGGATAAACTATCTGAAAAGGAGATAATCCTCCTCCTTCATTCCGTGCTCTATGCAATTCAGGACTCAATGAATGAAACTGACAGGAGGATTTTCCTCTTTATCTCAAAGAGACTCCCTGATATTATGGGCAAATTTGGATTCAGCATTGATAAAAGCAAAAGCATTGAAGAACATGTGCATTCATTCCTGAATCTCTTAGAAGATTCAGGATACATAGAGGATGTGGAATTCAAAAAGGAAGATGAGAAATCATTCAGGCTGAAAATAGGTAAATGCCTCCTCGAAGATGTTGGGGGTGTTCATGATATTCTCAGACCAAAAAAGGCATACTGTCCATATTCTCTGATTGTGGGAAGCATAATACAGGAGCTTGTTGAAAATAGGGTTGTGGTTCATCCATCGATTTTTCGGGAGAATGGTGTCATTGCAGATATCAGGATTTATAGACATGCTCATGCTTAAAGGTCCAGTTATAGCTTAATTAGATTTGTGCTGGCCTTGAAGTCAATTTACGTATTGATATATAACTCCACCAATTGCCTCACCAGTGTTTTTTCCACTTATTATGGAAAAATAACATTCCTCATATTCTAAAAATTTAAACATATCAACTTCTGAAACACCACACAACAGATAACAACCTCATTTGCAATCAATGTATTTGCATAAAATTGAATAACTTTTAAAAAAAGGAGGAGAGTGGGAAAATGGGAGAAATCGCCAATCTACCGAAAGATAAATATAGGACAACCCTCTACTTCGACTCTGGGATAGTCCGGAGATTCAAGGGAAAATATCCAGTAAGTGTGTCTAAAGTGGTGAATGCCCTCTTGGGGCTTTCGTTGAGGGAAAGGGTCTCTGAAGAATTTAGCTCCGGAGATACACAGGAAAAGACAGCCCGGTGGTGTAGCGGTCAATCATGCGGGACTCTGGATCCCGCGACGGCGGTTCGAATCCGCCCCGGGCTATTATCTGTAAAATCTGTTTTGGAGATAAAGGCTCTGTATCAATCATCCAGTGGACTCCCGGGTTCCTGTCAGTGCCATATATCAACCC
>WAJW01000102.1 GCA_015523685.1 Archaeoglobaceae archaeon | reverse complement strand
GGATAGTATTGAAGGATTCGAAATCGAAGACGAGACAAGGGACAGATTTATCGGTGGAAGAGGGCTTGGCGTTTACCTACTTTCTCGATTCCTTGAAAATAAAAAAATACATCCCCTTGATGAAAGAAACCTCCTTGTTTTCACATCAGGTCCGCTATCATCAACAAATATCCCCTTCTCAGGCAGAATGAACCTTTCGAGCATTTCTCCACTTACAGAAACCGTATTTTCCTCCAATGTGGGCAGTTTTTTCCCGGAGGAGTTTTACCATACGGGCTATTCTGCCGTCATTGTGTCTGGAAAAGCGGAAAAACCATGCTATCTCTACATATCTAAAAAACCCGAAATCATCGTGGATGAATCGCTGAGAGGCAGAGACGTCATTGAAACCGTGGAATTTCTCAAATCAAAACACAGGGTGAGAGACAGAAACATTGCATGTATCGGCCCGGCGGGAGAGAACCTCGTGAAATTTGCCAGCATAATGGTTCAGAAACATAGAGCCTTTGGGAGAGGCGGTCTTGGGGCAGTTATGGGCTCCAAAAAATTAAAAGCGGTGGTCGTGAAGGGAGACAGGAGAGAGAAGAGAGACCCTGAATTCATAAGAGAGCTCAGAAAGCGGGCAATTGAAACACCGAGCAATCTTAAAACAATGGGAACCTCGAATATCATCAGAATTGCCAATGAAAATCAGGCATTACCAACGAAATATTATGAAAGAACAACATATGAACGACTTGAGGATATAAGCGGTGAGAGGCTTAGAGATTTCACGGTGAGGCGGGACTCATGTTTCAGCTGTGTTGTTGCGTGCAAGAGAATCACCGTGAGCAAAAGATACGGGATCGAGACAGATGGCCCAGAATACGAGACCATAATGGCATTCGGTTCAAATCTTCTAAACCCCGATCTTGAGAGCATAATATACCTCAACGATCTCTGCGATAGATACGGGGTGGATACCATATCTGCAGGTGGAGCAGTGGGTATTCTCATTCAGGCTGTATCCAGGGGCGTGGTGAGATATCCCGTAACATGGGGCGACATAGAGGGAATACAGAGGGCTCTGGATGATATTGTAAATAGAAAAGGCCTCGGAGACGATTTAGCAGAAGGAACAAGGAGATTTGGAGAGAAATATGGTATAAAGGCTTTCCAGGTCAAAGGCCTGGATATTCCGGGCCATGATGGAAGAGGACTCTACGGACAGGGTCTGAGCTATGCTGTTTCCAACAGAGGTGCGGATCATCTGTACGGAACCATATACATCGAGGAATATGGAAAGCCAGACAGAAAGGAGATCAGAGGCAAGGCCAAGCTCGTTATTAATTGCGAGAACAGAAATGCTCTTCTTGATTCCCTCGTTCTGTGCAAGTTCTCTGTAAGATTCTACGAAGAAAAGGACATGGAAAGAATTCTTGATTTTTCACTTGGGATGAGCTATGATGAATGTCTGAAGGCCGGCGAGAGAATTGTTAACATGGAGAGGCAGTTCAATGTCATCAGAGGATTTTCAAGAAAGGATGATACGCTTCCATACGTTCTGGATATTCCATTTGAAGAGGAACTGGAGCAGTACTACAGGTTGAGGGGGTGGGATGAGGAGGGAAGACCTTCAGAGAAAAAGCTCAGGGAACTTGGGTTGCTGAATATACTGCCTGCAGAGAAGTAGAGCATGATCAGGGTATTATGACCTGCTTTCCAGAAATCTTTCTTTCTTTGATAGCATCGAGAGCTTTTTTGGCATTTTCAAGACCTCTATAAACCCGGGTAACTATTGGGTCAAGATTTAAAGTGCCATTCATGTACATTCTGACATACCTGGGGATATCTATCTTCGGTCTGACGTATCCTTCAACATTCCCTATTATCTTCCTCCCCCACAGGATTGAGACCATATCAAATTCATCATTTGTATCGAATGAAGAATCCAGCCTGTCGGATGGGACTTTGTTATAATAATGGATGGAAAAGATATCGTAAACTTTCTGAGGCTTGGTATGGCCATAATTTTCAGGAGGTTGAAAAGAAATTCTCCAGGTAGATCTCATTTCCAGATTCACGCTAAGATTCTATTCCATTTTTTTCACAATTTCAAGAAGGTCGTCTGAAGAGACAGGAATCTTTTTCTCTCCAAGCTCTTTAACCTTCATGGTCACTTTTTCAAGGGTTAAATCGTCAATATCAACACCTCTTGCCAGCAGAATCTTTCTGACAGCATTTCTTCCCGTGTGCTTTCCAAAGACGAATTTCCTTTTCATTCCCGCAATTTCGGGAGGGAAGGGCTCATATGTTTCTGTATTTTCAAGTATTGCTGAAACATGAATTCCCGATTCATGGGTGAAGGTGTTTTCTCCAACAACGGGCTTATTCTTTGCAACTCTGATTCCAGAGTATTCTTCCACAAGAGTGCTCAGCTGTTTGAGATTTTCCGTTCTGTACCTCTCAACTCCATAAAGGAGTTTCAGGGCAATCAATATCTCCTCCAGTGGAGCATTTCCTGCTCTTTCACCTATCCCGTTAACGCTCGTATGAAGCTGAAGGGCACCACTTTCAAATGCAGTCAGAGTGTTCGCTGTTGCCATACCGAGATCATTGTGGAAATGGACAGCTACTGGAAGAGAGGTGAGATTCTTCACCCATCTGACAAGTTCCATTGAAGCTGAGGGAGTAAGAATTCCCAGTGTGTCTGCAACACTGATCATATCCGCACCTGCATCCTCCGCACTGCGGTAAAGCAGTTCAAGATTCTGACGGGAAGACCTCGTTGCATCCTCTGCTGCAACCCTCACTCTAAAACCGTACTCTTTCGCCCTTTCAAGAGCCGAAATTGCCATATCCACAGCCTGCTGGATGGAACATCCGTATTTATACCTCAGATGTATGTCTGAAGTTGCAATGAAAATACTGACCCAGTCAAGATCACATTCCGCAGCATAATCAACATCGGAATCCTTTGCTCTGCACAGCCCGCTTATGTCTGCATTCAGGTCAAGTGAGGTTATTTTTCTGATGGCTCTTCTCTCCTCAGATGAAGTGGCGGGGAATCCAGCTTCAATAACATCCACACCCGTGGCATCAAGCATTTCTGCAATCCTGGTCTTCTCTTCAGGCGTGAATGCAACCCCGGGACTCTGCTCCCCTTCCCTGAGGGTATTGTCACATATCTGAAGCTTGAGTTTTCCGCTCATCAGGATCGTTGAATGCTGGAACTTCAGGGTAATAAATTTAATGGTATGTCGAAAACATATTTTTCAAATGTCGAATCCAGCCTAAAAATCCAGTGGACTTTCAGGAGGTTATGAAATACCTCTCTCCAAAGTTTTAAATAGTGTACTTCCGAGAATGTCAATATGCTCACGGACATTCTAAAGTCAGCCCTTTCTGAGACCGGGATCAAAGCATATCCGAGAAGCATTATGAGGGTTATAGGTGCATTGAAGCAGACAGGAGATTTCTGGGAGATCGTTGATATATCCGATGAACCCCTCCCACTGGTCGCTTACATTCTGAAAAAATTCATTGAGAAGGGGATTGTGAGAGCCAAAGATAACGAACTCGTGCTGACCGAAGATCTTGAAGGAGAGGAGTTTCACGTTCATAGATGCATAGAATGCGACGGCAGGGGTGTTGTTATAGACGATTTCAGAAAGGAGTTTGAGACCTTCATGGAACTCCAGAAAAACAGACCCCCAGCTATAAGAGATTACGACCAGGGATATGTCACACATCTCACCACCTTCAGCAGAATTGCTGTGGCGGATCAGAAGGGAGATCTTAGAGGAAAAGACGTTATAATCCTCGGTGATGACGATCTCGTGAGCATTGCTCTTGGCCTGACAAATCTTGCAAAGCGTATAGTTGTTCTGGAGATTGATTCCAGATTGATAGATTTTATTAAAAAGGTCTCTAACGAATACGGACTCGATATCGAAGCTGTTGTGTATGACCTCCAGAAGCCTATAAAGGAGGATTACGTGAGTTCATTTGATACCTTTTTCACAGATCCCCCGGAGACGATAGATGCCTTCAGAGCATTCATAGGACGGGGCCTTGTGACACTCAGATCCCCGAGATGTGCGGGCTACTTCGGTCTTACAAGAAGGGAGTCGTCCCTTGATAAGTGGATTAAACTTCAGGAGATACTCATAACTGAGTTCAGAGTTGTTATAACAGATATACTGCATAACTTCAATGTTTACGTTAACTGGGACTATGACATGAGGGCCTTCGAACTGAGCCCTGTTGATTCAAAACCAAAAACAAACTGGTACAGATCCTCACTCTACAGAATAGAGACTCTCGAGGGGTTCAAAGGCTATAACGATGAGATCACCGGAGATATATACGTGGATGCGGAAAGCTCAACAACATGAGCTAAAAGGGTCTCTTTCTCAGATCCTCGATGAGTGGCGTTTTCCACTCATATTTCTTCATTGAACCTTCATTTACAAAAATGATTTCAGGTCTCACACCCACAAAATTCTTTATTTCTTCCTCCAACCTGCTTCTCACATCATCTTCATCATATCCTCTTTTCAACTCCGCCTTTATGATAAGTCTGTCCATCACCTCTTCCGCCAGAACAATCCTGAAATCTCCCGTGAGTTCCCTGAATTTTCCTATGATGTCCATTATCTGAGATGGGAATACCTGAACACCCCTGATTTTTATCATGTCATCGAGCCTACCGATTATTCCTGAGAGAAACCTTCCTGATGTTCTCCCGCATGAACATTCCTCCGTTGTAAAAATCCCGACATCCCTTGACCTGAAACGCAGTAAAGGCATTGCTCTGTTCGTAAGATCAGTATAAACTATCTCCCCTTTCTCACCATCAGAAACCCTTTCTCCATCTTCGTCAACAACCTCAACAATCACCGCATCTTCAAAAACATGGGCACCGCACTGCTCCCCGCACTCAACTGCAACGGGAATTCCAATGTCCGTTATCCCCCATCCATCATAAGCCCTGATACCAAAAACAGACTCAAGTCTTTTTCTGTATTCCGGGATTTCGGTTCCGGGCTCACCGCCAAAAAGCCCCTTTTCAACCGGGAGTTCGCCAGGATTAACTCCTCTTTCCTCCGCTCTCTGAGCGAGATAAAGGGCATACGTGGGAGTGGAAGCGATCGCGGTAACGCCCAGATCCTTCAACGTCTCTATATGCCTCAATGTGCCTCCCGTCCCCGCACTCACAACCAGTGCGCCTATTTTCGCAACCCCTTCGCTCACCACATGTCCCGTCTTTATGTAATTGAAATTGAAAAAATGAGCGAAGATGTCGTCCTTCCTGACTCCGATGGTGTAGTACTGTCTCGCGGAAAGATCAACCCACTTTTTCCAGTCTTCTTCCGTGAAAGCATGCCACACGTATTTTCCAGAAGTGCCGGAACTCGTGTAAACTCTTGTACACTCTCCCGGACTCACTGCTAGAAAATCACCGAAGGGCGGATTTCTGGCCTGAGATTCTCTCAGCTCCTCTTTAGTGGTAAACGGTATCTTTCTGAGGTCTCCAAGATTCCTTATATCCCTCGGTTTCAGACCTGCCTTTTTAAACTTTCTCCTGTAGAAAGGACTGTTATTGTAAAGATGCTTTATCTGAGCTTTGAGCTTCTTCTCCTGAAGTTTCTCCAGCTTATTTCTGGGTATCGTCTCTTCCCTGCTCCAGAATTCTTTCATCCAGAATGCATTTTTCAGCGGGGAATATTTCAAATTTTTTACATTTTACGCATCAGATTTAAATCCAATGGAAAAGACTCCCGTTTCAGATTCTTC
>WAJW01000101.1 GCA_015523685.1 Archaeoglobaceae archaeon | reverse complement strand
GGACGATACGGTCGCTGTGGAGATACTGGATATCGTGTTTCCCGAATTCAGGAAGATAAAACCCCGGAGCAGTAACATGACCCTGAGAAGTCACATGACCACGGGATGGTTTATAACACTCCAGAGCCTCCATAACAGGCTTCCACATCCAATAAAGCTGTTCTCCATTGACCGATGCTTCAGGAGAGAGCAGAGAGAGGATGAAACGAGGCTCATTACGTATTTCTCCGCATCCTGTGTTGTGGTGGATGAAAATGTTACACCAGACGATGGGAAAGCCATAGCGGAGGCTCTTTTAAGCAATTTTGGTTTTGAGAAATTCAGATTCAGACCGGATGAGAAAAGGAGCAAATACTACATTCCGGGAACACAGACGGAGGTCTTCGCATACCATCCGGGTTTGAAAGATACGGAAAATGAATGGGTGGAGATAGCGACATTCGGAATATACTCCCCCACAGCACTTGCCCAGTATGATATAGACACTCCTGTTCTGAATCTCGGTCTGGGGGTGGAAAGACTCACAATGGTTCTTGAAAAGGCAGAAGATGTGAGAGAACTTGTTTATCCCCAGTTTTACTCTGAAATAACATTTTCTGATATGGAACTGGCGAGAATGCTGAAAATGGAAAAGAGACCCTCCACTCCCGAGGGATACGAGATCGCAAGAGCGATCATCAGTACATGTGAGAGATTTGGAAACGAAGAAAGCCCCTGCGAGTTTGTTGCGAGAGAGGGACAGCTTTACGGGAAAAAATTCAGGGTAAAGGTTGTTGAGAGGGAGGAGGGGACGAGGCTGTGTGGCCCGGCATACCTCAACGAGATCGTTGTTCATGAAGGTAACATTCTTGGAATTCCCAGAACGGAGAAGTGGAACAGGTACTTTGAGAATGGGATTGCCACAGGGATCAGATATATAGATGGATTCGCCTTGAAATGCGGGGCGATAATCGAGGATCTGATTGCGAGAGGAGAGAACGGGTCAATCAGGGCCAAAATGGTTGAAAGTCTTGGAGATATAAATTTAAAAATCGACAATGCGGGATTCAGGTATATAACGGGCAACAACAGGAAAATTGATGTTAGAGGTCCTCTTTTTGTGACCGCTGAGCTTGAGTTGCTGTGAATGAAAGGGAAGCTTGAGAAATACATCAAAATGCAGAATAAACTATCGGGAAGAATAATCGACAGGGATCATTTTGAACATAATTCTGTGAGACATGTGGCAGGAGTGGATGTAACATTCATGGGAGAACTGGCCATTGCAAGGAGCGTGCTTCTGACATATCCGGATCTTGAATTGATCGATGGCAGTCTGGAGGTCAGCAGAATTGATTTTCCCTATATTCCCACATTTCTCATGTTCAGAGAGGGAAAGCCGGCTGTAAGAGCTCTCAGAAAAATTCTGAAACCCCATACGGTTATTTTTGTGGATGGTAGTGGTCTGTGTCATCCCCGACGCTTTGGACTGGCATGCTATGTAGGCCTCTCTCTTTCAGCACCGACCATCGGAATAACGAAAAAACCCCTTACAGGAAAATTCGAAATGCCCGAATCAGCCGGTGATTCAAGGGATATAGTGCTTGATGAAGACATTGTTGGCAGGGCTGTAAAAACATGCAGAAGGTGCAACCCCATTTTTGTGTCCGTGGGCCATAAAATTTCCCTCGATACAGCCCTCAAACTGACTCTCTCAACGATCAGAAAGGGGAAACTGCCTGAACCCATCAGGCTCGCTCACGGGTTTCTGCAGGAGCTGAGGAAGGATAGGTCTCGATTACAAAAACTGATGACACAAGAGATATGATGACAGCAAGGAAACAGAATCTGAAAGCCATGCTGTACGCTGAAGGTGAATATACCCCCTCCACAGTCCCGTAAATATCCAGAATGTACCCCATGATGGTCTGAAAGACCGCCGCTCCTATGAAAGGGAATATGTTAACCAGGCTCGTGGCAATTCCTGTAATCTCAAGGGGGAAGAGCTCTTTGGTGGACGTGAATATTATTATCAGGGCACTTCCAGAAAATCCCATGAGAAAGGAGATTATGTAAAGAGAGGAAACGGAGAGTCTGTCAGTCAGAAATGCAAGGGGTGCCCACGATATGAGGAACATTACAGTCCAGATCACAAGAATAAACTTCCTTGTTTTCAGAATTCTGTCTGACATCAGTCCGGTAACGGGACTCCCGGCCATCATACCGAGTCCGATCATCATGAGCACTTCACCAACTCCGGATTTACTTAGATGATAAACATCAGCGAGATACGGACCTCCCCACAACCCCTGGAATCCCGCAAGAGCCCCATATTCAAAGAAGAACCATATAGCGAGAAGCCAGAAATACCTGCTGGAAACCACTTTGACCAGATCGTTTCTCAGGTTTGATCTTTCAGCTGGAGCCTCGTCTTCCACAATTCCTTCAAGGCCAGCGCTCTCCGGACTGTCTCTCACAACAGCCCAGCACAGAACTGCGAGGATTAGGGTAATGATTGCAATCAGTATGAAGGAAAATCTCCACCCGAAGAATATGACCATCATGGCAAGGGGATACGATGCAGAGAGGGCCCCAAAATTACCCACCGCAAGTAAAACACCTGTTATGCTTGCAAATTCCCGCTTTCTGAACCATCTTGAAAAAGCCTTTATTGCAGGGATATACACCCCTGAAACTCCTGCACCCATGAGGACTCTCGCAATAACCGCGTGGTTGAAGCTTCCGGCCATCCCGAACATGAGGGCTCCGGCAAAGGCAATGAATGTGAAGGCAGTTGCGGTTTTTCTCGTACCCGCAGTGTCTGAAAGAATCCCAACCGGGATCTGAAGAACTGCATAGGGATAAAAGTATGCTGAACTCATCACCCCCATGGCAACCGCACCAACGCTGAATTCATCCATCAATTCCTTGGCTATAACAGCCGAAGACATCCTGTGAAAATAGACAAAGAAGTAAATGGCAGAGAGAACAGCAAATACAGCCCATCTGTATCTGAAGGATCTCACATCACAAACTCATATTTATTGATTATTAATATCTTGCCATTTTAACCCTGTCCTGAATTCACTCAGATTCGCTCAATCATCGAACCTCACCATCTTCTCCGGAACGGTGAAAAATCTCTTCTCGATATGGCATAGGGGTCTTGCCACATCCAGTTTAAGAACCTCATCGATCGCCTCAGCCCTGATCTCGGCAATAAGAACTTTACCCGCAATGAAGATATGGTCACCGAGCTCAAAATTCTTTACCATCCTGCATTCATACCACCCGTATGCCTCCAGGATTCTCGGTGGAGAGACCATCTTTGATTGAGTCTCTGTCAATCCTGCTTCTTTAATTTCATCAACATCTGGTGGAAATTTCCGTCCCAGAACGGATATCGCTCCTCCCATATCCTCTCCGGGAAGATTGATGACGAACTCTCCCGTCTCCCTTATATTCCTCCACGTGTCATGTCCCGGCTGACATGCGATGGAGAATACAGGTGGATCAAAACTGATGGGTGTGCAGAAGCTGAAGGGGGCCGCATTGGGTATGCCATCTCTCGAAAGAGTTGTGACAACAACAACAGGCCTTACGATAGCCCTGTGAAACCTGTTCACATCAAGCTGGATCATATTATCCATTTTTCCACCTCGTCACCCAGGGTTCTACCACAGTAATGACATCTTATTCCCTTTTTGCTCACTCTGAACCTGTATTCCACAGGCTCATTTGAGTTGGATATACAGCTCTGGTTCGGGCATCTCACAACTCCAACAATCTCTTCTGGAAGATTGACCCTGAACTTCTGAACCACCCTGTAATCTTTTATTATATTTATCGTGACGTTCCCACCTATCAGGGCGATTTTATTCAGTTCCTCCTCACCGACATCACTCTCCACCTTTACGATATCCTTCCGCCCCATTTTCCTGCTCGGAACGTTCATGGCAAAACTGACTATCACATCCGTTTTCTCATCTATTCCGAGAATTTTAAGGACAAAAAGAGCTTTTCCAGGGGGGATGTGATCTATCACGGTTCCATCCTTTATTTTCTGAATAAGCAAACCCTCACTCATAGCCCATTACCTCGCTGAGTATGGCCATTCTCACGGGAATGCCATAAAAAGCCTGCCTGAAATACACCGCATGAGGTGTCAGATCAACATCCGTTGCAATCTCATCAACTCTCGGCAGAGGATGCATCACTATAAGATCATCCGGAGCATTCTGAAGAGTATCTGCAGAAATCCGGTAGCTTCCTGAAACCTTGGCGTATTCTTCCGGATCAGGAAACCTCTCTTTCTGTATCCTCGTGACATATATCACATTCACCTCATCTATGACCTCTGAAATCTGATCCGTTTCAATCACCTCTCCCAGCTCATCAACGAAATCTCCCGGAAGTTTCAGTGACTCAGGAGATACCAGATAGATGGTGGCATCGAAAAGTCTGAGAGCCCGTATAAGAGAATGCACAGTTCTGCTGTATTTTAAATCACCCACAAGGGCTATTTTAAGATTTCCAAGGTTGCTCTCTTTTTTGATCGTGTAGAGATCGAGAAGAGTCTGGGTTGGATGCTGGCCCGCTCCATCCCCTCCATTTATCACAGGAACAGATGAAAACTCAGAGGCAAGTCTGGCACTTCCCTCCCTCGGATGCCTTATGACAATGGCATCAACATATTCGCTTACGACCCTCACGGTATCAGCGAGGGTCTCTCCCTTCGCTATTGACGATACCTCTGCGGTGTTAAGATTGACAACATCTCCCCCGAGCCTTTTCATTGCGGTCTCAAAGGACATCCTCGTCCGTGTCGAGGGTTCAAAAAAGAGATTACCGAGAAGCTTGCCTTTCAGAGCGTCTGAATATCCCTTTCTGGCAACGTCTTCAAATTTCTCGGCTTTTTCAAGGATATATTCTATATCCTCTCTTGTTAGATCATCTATGGATATAAGGTGCCTGAACCTCGGCATCAGTCCTTATATTCCCCAATAGGATTTAAAGATTTTTCAACATCCGGAATGATTTTTGATTATCCGATAGGGTTCAAATAAGATTTGTTAAATCTGGATTGCTGAATTTGGGTTTGTCTTTGCAATATCCTTTGAGGTGTAAATTCACTTCCAATTTGTATTTCCATCCAACTCGTAACTTTAATAATAAACGATTCATAAACTTCTTCCTCAAACTTCATCTTCATAAACAGATTACTAAGATTCTCAGCTCCCCTTAACTCCACTTCATCCACTTGTTTTCATATGCCTGCTAATCTCATCTATCTTCCTCTCCCTTTTGTTGTTATGCCATAGAATGCCTATTCCTCAAGCCTCTAT
>WAJW01000100.1 GCA_015523685.1 Archaeoglobaceae archaeon | reverse complement strand
GGATACACCATCTCACCCGAGATTTTTGGAATACCCTCAAAGGTGGATCCCTATGATTACTCTGACAGCAAGGTTGAACTCACAATCTTTCTCCAGAACATAACCGCAGCGATAGATTCAAGCGTCACCTGCCTTTTCAATGTGTTCGCATTCGGAGAAAATGAATTCGGAGATATGATCTCCGGAGCAACAGGGTGGGAGTACTCCGGCAGAGATTTCCTTGAAACAGGAGAAAGGGTTTATGCAGTTGAGAGGTTGTTCAACTCGAGAGAGGGATTGAGCAGTAAGGATGATAACCTGCCCATGAGATTTCTGAAAGAGCCCATGCCTGAGGGGCCGGCAAAGGGAAACACCGTTCCACTCGAAAAAATGCTTTCCAGATACTACGAGATCAGAGGGTATTCTGATGAGGGGGTTCCAACTCCAGAAAAGCTAAAAGAGCTGGAGCTATGAGGGTAAAGGCACTGTATTACGCAACGTTCAGGCAGATCACCGGCAGAAAGGAGGAAGAGGTTGAGCTGAAAAACAATGCAAGAGTGTCTGATCTTCTTTCTTTTCTTTTCAAAAAATATGGCAGGGAATTCAGGGAAAGCATAATGGATGATGGTGGATTGAGGATGGGTGTGAAAATACTCCTCAATGGTAGAGATGTGGACTTCATTGATGGTTTTGATACCGAACTCAGGGATGGAGATGTGGTACACTTCTTTCCAGCCATAGCGGGAGGGAAAGTTTCCAGAGACCAAAACTGATTTATTCAACATCTTATCGAAACCATTGCGGTGGTCAAAGTTGGTTCAGAAGCTCAACAGAGAGGAGGCAGAAAAAATAATCTACGACGAGGAACTTGATATAAGGGGCGAGGTGTGCCCGTATCCCGTTCTGAAAACAAAGATGAAGCTCAAAGAGATCGAAAGTGGTGAAGTTCTGAAAATAATAGTGGATTACCCACCATCTGTGGAGAACGTGCTGAGGGCTACGAAGGATATTGTGGAACATATTGGAGTTCTCTCCGATGGAGGGAGCTTTGAGGTCTATGTGAGGAAAAAATGATGATAAGGTTAATCCAGCTAAGAGCTTCTGAAATCCAGATGACAACCGGATGTCCCATCAAGCTTTTTATTTTCACGTTTCTCTGTTCTGAACCATAATTCAGCGGAGAAAAAATTACAGAGGGTGATGTTGCCCTCATCGCCTTTGATAACCCGGGATAATACACATCCTCAGGCTGAGTTCCGCCACATTCTGTATATCCTGTGATAAAGATTTTCAGAAACCCATAAGCATAAGGGGTAAAGGATAACTCCATTGGCGAATCACATACTACCCGATGAAGGTGATCAATCTTATTGAAATGGTGAAATACGGAGATTACCCGGTTGTGAATGAGCTTCTCGATACTCCGAATTTTAAGGCCGTTCTCTTCTCCCTTGAGAAAGGACAGGAAATCCCTCCTCATGTTAGCTCTTCAGAAGTTATAATGCTTGTTCTTGAAGGAGAAGGGAAATTTACATCGGAGAATGGAGAAATGGACGTAAAAAAGGGCATGATGGGGCACTACAACCCTGAGGAGCTTCACGGATTCAAGGCAGATGAGAGAATGGTGGTTCTTGCATTCATAATTCCCAATCCCTCAAGATAAAGAGAATAACAGAAGGAGAAATAAAAGAAAGAAATAAAATTAAAATTAAGGGTTAAAAGGAAAACCCGTATTAAATTCTCGCTCCTATCTTGAAACCCTCGTGGATCGCATAGGCAATATTCCTGGGCATAACCGCGTCTCCGATCACATACTTCTCATCAGCCAGGAACTCTCCCTCGAACCACAGGGAATTCACAGATCTTCTGGGGCCACCTATCACCACAGCATCAACCTCAATCTCCAGCCTTCCATCAGCATTTTCCAGCACAACCTTTCCATCATTCACACCCCTGAGCCTGGTCTCAGTCATGACGTTAACCGAGAACTCCTTCAACCACAGCTTGTGCCTCCATCTGAAAGTTGGAATGACATCCGTTGCCACCCTTTTGCCCTCTTCGATCAGATAAACCGTTCTTCCATTGCTTGCGAGATACTCCGCAGCGACAAGTGATGCCCTTTCTCCAGAGACAACGAGAAATCTTTTACCCGGAATTTCACTCAAATCTGTGTTTAACAGTTCCGTCGCTGTATACACCTTTATTCCGTCCAGATTGTAGAGTGATGGATCAATTACCGCACCGGTTGCGATGACGAGCACATCTGGAAACTCCTTTGCAACCTCCTTCTTCGTCACTTCCACTCCAAGCCTGATCTCAACACCGAGTTTTTTAAGCTGTCTCTCATAGTATTTCACGAGGTCAAGCATTACACCCCCGCCACCAACCTCCTTACTTGCCGGAATGAGCTGTCCGCCGAGATAACTGTTTTTCTCATACAGAACCACTTCATGTCCTCTCTGGGCAGCGATCATTGCACATTCGAGCCCTGCAGGACCTCCTCCCACAACCATAACCCTCTTTTTCCTCACTGCTGGAGTGATCCGGTATTCAGGCTCGAGTTCATGACCGAGCCTGGGATTTACCGTGCATATGTACGGAAGGTTATGGAACATGGTGGAAAGGCACATCAATCCGCCGAGACAGGGCTTTATGTCCTCAAATCTGCCCTCCTTAGCCTTGTGAAGTATTTCTGGATCGGCAAGAGCCGGCCTGCATATCTCCCACAGATCGATTATCCCGTCTGCAATCGCTTTATTGGCAAGCCTCGGGTCGCCGAATCTCGGGCCGAATGCAATCGGCACATTCAGATGCTTTTTCGCATTCTCTGCAAGGTAGAGCCATTGAGTCGTTGGAAGATCCCTTCCAAGGGCACCTTTGCTCGATTCGTGCCACCCCACAACAAGACTTATAATATCCACACCCGCTTTCTCTGCAATCTTCATGTACTCGATGCACTCCTCTTCAGTACTTCCTCCGAGCTCGTCGAGGAGTTCTGTTCCATTCAATCTGACAGATATGAGCTTATCTCTCCCTATTTCATCCCTGATCGCCTCAATGGTCTCCACCATGAATCTGCATCTGTTCTCTATATCTCCTCCATATTCATCTGTTCTTTTATTCGTGAATGGTGAGAGGAAATTTGCCAGGATATATCCCTGAAACGCGGTTATCTCCACTCCATCAAATCCAGCCTCTATTGCCCTTCTTGCTGCCTGCGCGTGGTCTTTTTCCACCTTCTCTATCTCCTCCCTCGTCATTTCTCTCACCGGCCTGTAGTGCCTGAGTCTCTGAGGCACATCTGAGGGTTGAAGGGCAACTCCAGTCTCAATCCCGCCATATCTCCCTGCATGCAGTATCTGCTGTATCGCAATGGCTCCCTGGGAATGGATCAGATCGGCAACCCTGCTCAAACCCGGTATAAATCGGTCATCATAAAGTGCAAGCTGTCTGTAGTATCCCTTCCCGTATCCATCGCGATCCGGATAGGCACCCTGATTTGTTATTATCCCACAGCCCGTTTTAGATACAACCTCCATTCTTGCCAATTCCCTTTCTGAAACGGTGCCATCCCTGTTGTTGAAATTCGATACAGAGCATGCTGCATACTTCACCCTGTTCTTCGATTCGTACTTCCCTATCTTTACTGGCTGAAAAAGATGTTCCAGGCTCATGAGTCTCATCCTCAAGAATGACGGAAGTCTACATCTATATGAGTTTTTCTATCATATATCATCCCTGATCCATCAGAAATATCTATAATAGCATCAAACCATCTGAAAACGATACTGATCGGCCCGAAGAATCTGAGAGTCCCTGTAAAAATGGAATGGTGGAAATAATGGTTGTATATCCGTCTAACCATGTAACATATACTTCAAACATTAATTGACTGATGCTAATCGAACATTCCCAGAATACTCGTTGGCCCGCTTGACCCTGAATTTCGGGTGAAAAACGGGCTGAGTGCTGCAGCAAGATTTCTGAGGCTGAGAGACTGTATTATGATCTTCCCCGGTCCAGTTAGCGTCGCAAGAAATATTCCCTCTCCACCGAAAAGCATGGATTTGACCCCTCCGACTGTGGTAACACTGTAATCAACGGTACTCTCAAATCCCACCAGAGAGCCCGTATCCACCTTGATGGTCTCTCCCGCCTTGAGATCGTAAGATACGAAGTCGCCAGCAGCATGAATGAAGGCGGTTCCATGACCACTCAGCTTTTCAAGAATGAAGCCCTCTCCTCCAAATAAACCAGCGGAAAATCTCCTGACAAAGGCAACATCCAGATCAACTCCATCCTCTGCCACGAGAAAAGCATCCTTCTGAACTATCCACTCTCCTCCATTCATATCGAGAGCACAGATCTTTCCCGGAACATTTCCGTTGAAGGCAACAAAACCCTTTCCGTTTGATGTAAATTCTGTGAGAAAAAGTGATTCTCCCGTAAATTTCCTTTTGATTCCTTTGAGAAATCCACCTCTGATCCTGGTCTCCATCCTCACATTGTCACTCATGTGATTCAATGCCCCTGCCTCAGCAAACACCTTCTCTCCCGTGTCAAGCTCTATAATTACAACCTGGAGGTTATCTCCCACAATTCTGTAATTCATGGAGAATATTGAAAGACCGGAGAGTTTAAAGATTTCGAAATCCTGTGTGATAAAGTTTATTATCCCTTATTTTTAATCCATACAATGTGAGCGAAAAAGTCGTTGTAATTGGAAGTGGGCCTGCTGGAATTGCCTCTGCCCTTTCCGCAAGTGAAAATTCCAGAGAGGTTGAGATTGTTACTGCTGAATCCTTCATGGGGTACTGCAGATGCTTCCTTCCCCTCCTTCTTACGAGAGAGGTCAACCCGAGGGATGCTTCCATAATCGATGAGAAAGAACTGATGAAGAGAGGAATTGCCATAAGAAAAAACACCGTTGTTGAAGAGATTGATCCCGGAGGTAAGGTCATAGAAACGTCAGATGGGAAAATTGAATTTGACAGGCTTATAATATGCCCGGGAAGTGGTGAACCACATCCAGCAAAGATAAAGGGCTCTGACAAAGATAATGTTATCAGACTGTACAGATATGAGGACGGATTGAGGCTGGCCAGAATGCTCAAAACAGCAGGTAGCATTGCCATAATTGGAAGTTTTTTTGTTGGTATGGAGGCTCTGCTGATTGCAATGAAGAAGTACAGGGTTACTCTTGTGGATACCTCAAAAAACTTCAGGTTGCTGAACTTTTTCCTTGACGATTACATCAGAGAGCCCGTGATCTCTGAAATTACAGCACAGCAGAACGTTGAGATAAGACTGGGGGTTTCAAGAGATGATATGGAGATAGACGATTCCTTTTTGATCATTAACGGAGAGAAGATACGGGCCGATATTGTGATAGATGCAACTGAAAGATATTCCGGTGAGGGAATCAAAGTTGCGGAGAATGCAGGCATTGAAATCGGGAAAACGGGCGGTATAAAGGTTAACGGAAAAATGGAGACGAGCGTTGAAGACGTTTACTCGGCGGGAGAATGCACGGAATACGTCAACTTTCTTGGCTATCCCCAGAGATCCGTAACGGAGCCAGTTGCAGTAAAGGAGGGGAGGATTGCAGGCTACAATGCGACAGGAATTAACATGGAACTTGAGCCTCTCGTGATACCCAATGTGATCGCGTACGGAAACATCCAGTTTGGCTGGACGGGCATAGTCCCTATGGGCCATGCAGAAAGTCTGGGGATCAAAACCATCGTGGGTAAAGGAGAGGGATACGGACTTGCAAAATACATGCCCTCCAACTATAAAACCAGATGTTTGCTTATATTCGACTCATCAACCATGAGGCTGATTGGTGGAGAAGTTTACGGAGAGAGGGATGTTAAGTGGAGAATAGACCTTCTGACAATGGCAATAAAAAAAGGTCTGACCGCCGAAGACCTCGTGTCCCTTGAACTCGGTTTCATGCCAGCTGTCGCAGGAAGAAAGGATCCAATTGTGATTTCGGCTGAGGATGCCATGAATAAAATGTGACCGATGGTTTCCTTCAACTGGGAGATTTTAATTCAATCTGAATATTCCAGTACATAACCGGGAAAATTGGCTGTCACTTGTGCACGGAAAGAGAGAATTGATGGATACATGCAATCGAATAAATTTTTTAAAATACGTTGCATATGCCATTTCTCCTGATTTTAATTTCGACTATCCAATTATTTTTTTAATCTATAAGATCATAAGATCTACAGGTATTAAG
>WAJW01000099.1 GCA_015523685.1 Archaeoglobaceae archaeon | reverse complement strand
CAATCAATATATATGCATAAAATTGCATAACATTGCATAACTTTTAAAAAAAGGAGGAGAGAAGAGAAATGGCGGAAACAAGCCATATACCAAAAAATAAATATAGGACAACCCTATATCTCGATTTTGGGATAGTGCAGAAATTCAAGGAAAAATACCCAGTGAGTGTCTCTAAAATCGTAAATGCCCTCTTAAAGGCTATCATTGAGGGAAAGAGTCCGTTAGAGAGCTTAAACATCGAAAATCTCCTTGCAAATCTCGGGGCTCGTGGTCTAGAGGTCATGACGTCGCCCTTACGAGGCGAAGATCCCCGGTTCGAATCCGGGCGAGCCCACTCAAATCCCTTAGAAATCGGGTGATTTAGAGAATAGAGGAGCTTCCTGAGCTTTGCTTCGAAGAAATGGCTTAAGTTCGGTATATACTGCCTGGAAGCTTCAAGAATTTCTTTATTCAATGTAAGCTGATTTTTTGTTCTCTTTGCCTGGATATTGCTTTCGAAAATTTTATATACACCATTTTTTAGTGGTGTTTATAAGAACCATCTTGTGGTGGTGTTATGAAGGCTTTGAAAAAACAAATTCTGGATCTGTTTCCGGGAATCATGCTTTCTTCAGTGCTGGCCACAGGAGGCATAATACTTTCATATCTTGTCAGGCCGTACGTTGCCATATCCGCGCTTATACTTGCCATTTTACTTGGTATGATTGTTCGTAACGCATGGCACCTCCCACAGATCACTGTTCCGGGAGTGCGGTTTTCCATTCAGAGAATACTCAGAATTGCCATCGTCTTTCTGGGATTTAAACTGAGTATTGGTGAGGTATACAGAATTGGATTTAAGGGGCTGATGATCATCGCCATGGTTATAACAGGCACCCTTATCTTTACAACATACGTTGGAAAGAGGTTCAATCTGCATAAAGAACTTGCCATTCTAATTGGATCTGGAACGGGAATATGTGGTGCGTCAGCAGCAATTGCAGTGGGAAGTGTGATTAATGCTAAACACAGGGATATTGCATATGCGGTGGCTACCGTCACCGTTTTTGGGACAGTGGCCATGTTTCTCTATCCTGCTTTAGATTCGATGCTTCACCTGCCCGATGTTATTTATGGAGTCTGGGCAGGATCGAGCATTCATGAAGTTGCTCAGGTAGTGGCAGCCGGGTTTGCAGTGAGTGACGTAAGTGGTGGGATAGGAACGATTGTGAAATTGTCAAGGGTTCTTTTTCTCGCTCCTGTTGCCCTGATTCTGGGAGCCATGCATGCTCGAAATAGTCCCGATAATCTCAGCTTCAGATCCATACCTGTTCCATACTTTGTTTTTGGCTTCATTGCAATGATCCTGCTGAACTCTCTCGGAATAGTCCCTCATTCGGTCACGGGTTATATAATCAGGGCGGATGATTTTCTGCTTGCGGTTGCAATGGCGGGAATGGGTTTAAACACCGATCTCAGAGATATGAGGGCTATAGGATTGTCCCCTCTTTACACAGGGTTCGTTGCATGGGTGTTTATAGCAATACTATCCTATGCATTGATATGGGCATTGTTTTGAACCGGTCACCCTTTCCATGTTTTCACTCAGGGGAATTATTATCGGGAAATTTATGGAAGATTAAATATACTATAAATCCTGTAGACTTCTTCGAATGGAAATAATGCTGGATGAGAGTTTCATAAATGCGCTCCGTGATTATGGATTGACAACCTATGAAGCAAGAGCCTACTATGTCCTCCTTGCCACAGGAGAAACCGGCGCAGGTGTAATTGCCAAGTTCGCAGGTATTCCCCAGCAGAGAATATATGACACACTATCGTCCTTAGAGCGGAAGGGTTTCGTTCAGGTAATGCATACAAATCCAAAGAGGTATTTTCCATTGAATGTAAGACGTGCTCTCACAAACCGTCTAAGACAGCTTCGTGCGGAGTTTAATTCTAGGATAGAAGAGCTTAAAGAGCGAATTCAGGAAATTGAGGACAAGGCCCCAAGACCGGTGGACAGTAAAGAAGGCTCGCACGTCTGGATAATTGAAGGGGGGGAGGCAATAACAGGGCGGATAATAGAGATGATATCCTCTGCAGAACGTGAGGTCAGACTTGCAGGAGATAGGCTCCTCTTCACACTTAATTGCAGGGGTGTATTCAAAAGTTATCTGAAAAGTGGTGTGTCTCTGTACGCCCTCGGCACATTTGAGACTCCATGCAGGAAAGAAATAGAGTCTGTTGGAGGGAGAGTCAGAGAGGCGGTCGTTGATTACCATTACGTCATTGTGGTGGATGGAAAAAAGATGCTTCTGGTTTACTTCGATGATGATGGGATCCCTTCCGCCCTCTACACTGAAAACAGGGATATTATAAAACCCCATCTGAAATATTTCGATATCATCTGGAATAAGGGAAATTTAACTCCGTAAAGATTGAGAAAAAATAATACTGTGTTCACGTTACAACATTCACAGGCTTTCCTTCAATAAATGCGCGGATGTTTTCAACAGTCACATCAAGCCTTCTGAGGAGTGCCTCTTCGGTGTAGTAGCCAACATGAGGTGCGAGGAGCGTGTTGGGGGCTTTGAGGATGGGATAGTCATCGGGTAGTGGTGGCTCCATATCGAAAACATCAAGGCAGGCGAACAATCTCCCGGAATTCAGTTCCTTAACGAGGGCGTTGGTGTCAACAACCTTTCCACGGGATGCATTTATTAACAGTGCCCCATCCTTCATGATCCCGAGTTCTCTCTCTCCGATAAGATGTTCTGTCTCTTTTGTAAGGGGAACATGTATACTTATCACATCGCAGTCTCTGAGAAGTTCTTCAAGGGAAACATACCTCACTCCCATTTTTCTCAGGTTCTCCTTTTCTGTCCTTGAAAAAGCCAGAACTTCCATTCCAAAGGCAATTGCAAGTTCACAAACCCTCTGCCCTATTTTCCCGGTACCGATCACACCCATTTTCTTGCCGGAAAGCTCTCGACCCAGAAGTCCCTGAGCTGTACCACCCTCTCTGACCGCATTATTGCATTCCACAAGTTTTCTCATTGCAGATATGGCAAATCCAAAAACAAGTTCTGAAACAGACTGGGTTGAATATTCTGGCACGTTTGAAACGGTTATCCCCTTTTCTCTGCACTTCTCTATGTCAACATGATCGTAACCGGTAAATGAAACTGCAATCATTTTCAGATTATGGAGTTTTTCGATTACATCTCCCGGGAAAGGAGAGTTTACGAGAACAACCACATCAGCACCCCTGGATCGCTCCAGAGTCTCTTCAGGAGATTCTGGTTTTGAGTCGTATGCCCTCACTTCACAATCGGGAAGTGTGTTGAATTTTTCAAGAACGATATCTTCCGGTAGTTGCAGTGGTTCAATTATGCTTATTTTCATGGGTACCGTTATAATCTGAATTTAATTTATACATTTTGCAATACATGTTTACTATTTGATTTTTAAGTTCCATGGAAAACCATTTATAATTTTCTGACATTTATAGTATATGATGATAAAGGTCGTTATCGCATTTCCCCTCGATGATGAGTATCTCCATAGGATCGGAGGTGTTGATGGTGTAAGATATGTTGTGGCTGATGATGAGGATTCACTTATCAGGGAGATTGAAGATGCAGAGGTACTCTTTGCATATAGAATCTCTGAGAAAGTTGCAGAGAAGGCTGAAAGACTCAAATGGATACAGTCTCCTTTTGTTGGTGTGGACAGCCTCATGCATGAGGCAATAAGAGAGAAGGGTGTGGTGATAACATGTTCAAGGGGAATACACTATTCTCAGGCATCAGATCATACCTTTGCATTGATTCTGGCTTTTGCCAGAAAGCTTCCGGAGCTTTTCATGGATCAGAAGAACAGAGTGTGGAAGGTGAGGCATCCCATACCTTTCCATCCCCTCGATGAACTTGCGGGAAAAACCCTCGGAATTATTGGTCTCGGGTCTATAGGGAGAGAAATAGCGAGGAAGGGCAAATGCTTCGGCATGAAGGTAATTGGAATCAGGAAGACACGTAAAGATGTTGAATGGGTGGATGAAATCCATACTCCTGAAAATCTTGATCTTGTTCTTCAGAACTCGGATTATCTGGTTCTCTGTGTTCCTGCAACTGCGGAAACGACAAACCTGATAGGGGAGAGAGAACTCAAAAAAATGAAGAATTCTGCATATCTCATAAATATCGCCAGAGGGGATGTGGTCGATGAAAAAGCGTTGATTAGGGCTCTGCGGGAAAAATGGATTGCGGGAGCTGCAATTGATGTAACTGTGGAAGAGCCTCTACCCTCCGGATCACCCCTATGGGAACTTGATAACCTCATAATAACACCTCATGTCGCTGGCTCATCCCCCTACTACTGGGATCGAGCGGTTGAGATATTTGTGGAAAATCTGAAAAGGTTTATTAGGGGAGAGGAGCTGGTCAATGTGGTGGACTGGGAAAGGGGATACTGATCTGGTTTCTCCACAAAATTTAAGTAATAACTATTATGAGCCTTAAATGGGGAGCGGAATGGGAGGACAGCGTCACGTCTGGATTCATTTTACCATGGCTGGCACAGTTCTCAGGTTAAAGGACATATTTCTTACAGAGGATGAGATCCTCATTCTCACGTTCAACTGGTACTCTCTTTTTCCTCTGATATTCGGGCTCCATAGAAGGGATGCCAGAAGAGTTAAAGAGCTTTACAGAACACATGGACTCGAAGGATTGATGAAAACTGCGAAGAAGGTGGAGCGAATACCATACGACAGTGTTGTAAGGTTGAGACTTGTCGGGAGAAAAAAGGCCATGAGACCTTACTTCGAGATAATAACAGATAAAAAACGTGAGGTTTTCAGAATACACGATAAGGAATATGATTACGATTCTGTCAAAACGCAGATGGAGAAAATTCTCAAAGATAAAAAAATAGAGGTTGTTTTTGAGTGAGCTTTTCAGGCTTTGGATGCTTTTATCTTCGCCGTCAGTGTTCTGACAAGCACATAAAGGAAGGAGATCACATAAACTGCCCACATCACATACTGAGACGATCCCGTTGCACCTATCTTCATGTTTATCACTATCACACTGAAATAACCGAAGAACAGTATTGACCAGTACATTATGATCAGTCTGTGCCAGGATATCATCAGGTGTTTTGGAAGCATCGTTGCGTTGATGTGCGTTATTACCAGATTGTAGACCCACATCATGATTCCAGCGAGATTTGCTCCGATGAGAAGAATTACCCATGGCTGTTGCAATTTCGCACCCAGAACTATGACACTCCATACTATCATCAAAGTCAGGATTATCAGGAAGACCTTTCCCGGGTCCCAGTCTCTGTATCTGCCCACCAGATCCTGAAGTGTTTCTGCAACATATCTCACAACCACATCAACTATACCGAGCTGGGTTGTGAACAATGCGAGGCCTATTGTGAAAAGGAACAGCCCACCGACAGCGGAACTGATTGTCTGGTTCATTATCCTTGCTTCTTCAAGAAGCATGTCAACTCCACCGAGCTTTGTTCCCGGAACGAGCTTTGCTGCGATCATGCTCGTGAATGCTGTGACGACGATCAGACCTATTGCAAACACAAGGAAATGCTCCTTGACCGTGACATCCCACCATGCTCTCCATCTGGAGACGCTCTCCTCATCCTTGGGATCAATGACAAAACCGGCTTCATGGATCTCTTCCCTCTCTTTCTTGAGTATGGGATTTTCGAATCTGCCGAAGAACCTTCCAAAACCGTAACCTTTCTCTCTTGCCCAGAGTGACTGGCCGAGGTTTCCTACACCACCTGCACCGGCGTAGGCAAGACCTCCGAGAAGAGCCAGATAGTCAACCTCTTTTGGTATAACGCCGATTGAAACAGCACCTCTTGCAAAACCACCGATTTCTGTAAGGGCACCGGTCACTATAACCAGTATGAAGAATAGAGGCACCATTATTATGACCAGCACCAGTTCGAGTTTCTCAATGGCGTTGTAAAGAATCGGTGTCACAACGTAGGCGATCCAGATCAGAATCATCAGAACAGCAGATATCACATTCCAGTATTCTGGACCACCCGTTATAAGGGCTGAGAACATCTTTCCCGTTCCTGCTGCCCATCCGGGCCATATTCCCCATGAGAATATTGCCATCAGAAGCATGATCCATGGCCATACCGGGTGCAATCGCTGGAACGCCCTCACAATGGACTCTCCAGTTGCAATTGTCCATCTCTGAATTTCCGTGTTTATGTAAAACTGGGTCACGACTCCAACCCAGAACATCCACCATGCTGCCCATCCTACCTTTGCGGTTATGTTTGGCCAGAATATTGTTTCACCACTTCCCAGGGAGAGACCGAACAGAATTGCCGAAGGACCTATTATATACCTGAGTATCGGAGCCTTTGGAAATTTAAGAATCTTGTACTTCTTTCCGTGTCCCGTTTTTGGATATTCGTCTGTCTCAGGAGCATCGGGCAGTTCCTCACGCTTGACAGGTTCGTAAACTCCTTCCAGATATTCTCTGCTTTCTTCGGGCGTCAGGTAGACATTCAAATCCTTTTCCTGCGCCAATTTTTTCCCCCCTTTTTTATTCCTGAATTTTAAATCATTTTTGATTATGAAGTATGCTTAAATAGGATTTTCTTTAAACATGTTAACGTTCCGTTATATATGCAAAAACACGCCTTTAATAACACTCCAGCCAGAAAATTCACTTTGCGGGTTTAATAAGGAGGAAAACGAGGTCATTCAGATTCGTGTGTGTTGGGCCTGTTCTGAAGAGTCCATCGAGCTTTTCAAAAAATGTATAGCTGTCGTTATTTTTCAGATATTCTTCAGGTTTTAAACCCAGCTCAAGGGCTCTGTGGTAGGTTTCACCATCCGCAATAGCTCCGGCAGAATCTGTAGGCCCATCTGTCCCGTCCGTGTTCAGGCAGAGAATGCATGCATTCAGACCCTTCGCATGTATGGCAAAGGCCAGGGCAAACTCCTGATTTCTTCCACCTTTCCCATGCCCTATCACAGTCACGGTTGTTTCTCCACCAGAGATTATCAGGACAGGTTCTTTCAGAGAATCGTTTTCAAGCATTCTTTTTGCAGTCTCTGCAAATAATTTTCCCCATTCACGGGCTTCACCTTCGAGCGGTTTTTCTTTAAGGATCACGTTATCCAGTCTTCTCCTACCTGCAGTTTCTGCCTCTCTCAAAGCATCTTTAAGATTACCAATGATGACCGTGCTGACATTTTCAATATACTCGGGAGTTTCTTCAATCTCTCCGTTAATTCCCCTCTCTATAACTGTTCTGACGCTCTCAGGAACAGAATTCCATAAGCCATAATCTTTCAGAACCATATATGCATCCGAATATGAGGTGGGATCGGGACTGAGGGGACCGGAGGCAATGGTGCTGATATCATCTCCGATAACATCGGAAAGGATAAGGGATAGAATTCTGGATGGTTCTGCAATTTTTGCCAATCGCCCCCCTTTAACATGTGATAAATGCTTCCTGACAGTGTTTATTTCATGAATCGTGGCACCACTTTTGAGCAGAAGTTCATTTGTTTTTATGAGATCCTCCAGAGGTATCATTGGATCTTCTAACAGAGCCGAGCCCCCTCCTGAAATCAGAGCTATTATAAGGTCGTTCTCTCCTGAATTTTCGACGATATCCAGTATCTTTTTTGTGCCTCTTATTGTGTTCTCATCGGGGAGAGGATGTCCCGCTTCCCAGATTTCTAAACCGGAAATCTCCATTGCATGGCCATACTTTACGTTTATCCATCCATCGGCTATTCTCTCTCCCATCCATTCGGCAATGGGTTTTGCCATCATCGCAGAAGCTTTTCCGAATCCTATAACCGATATATTCTCATAATCTTCAAGATTGATGGACGTACCTTCTGAAATTAGCCTGTCACCTGAAAATTTAACCTTTTTTTCAACCAGTCTGTCTGCTCTGATGGAGTTAAGGGTTTCAAGTGCGATCTCGGTGAGCAGCTTTTTTTCAATCACATATGTAATCTAAACCTTGGATTTAAATTAGTTTTTGCGGTACTGGAACATAACCCATATAAGGAATGGATCATGTTCATTTATGGAGATTATGGAGAAAATCCGGGGTGAAATTGTGGATACTGTAAAGGCCCTGAAAAAAGTTGTGGGTGAGGAAAATGTTCTTACCGATGAGTTAATCTTATACCTGTACTCAAAAAATCCGATTGGAAGCAGTGGAAAGGCCCTCTGTGTTGTTTTCCCTGAAAATACAGGCCAGGTTTCGGAGGTGGTTAAAATATGTTACGAGAAGAGGGTCAGGATCTATCCCCAGGGGTCAACAACGGAGCTAAGCGGTGCATCCACACCACATGAGGGTGTGGTGGTTTCTTTCTCCAAGATGAATAATAT
>WAJW01000098.1 GCA_015523685.1 Archaeoglobaceae archaeon | reverse complement strand
ATTAAAGACAGCCTGTGGCAAATTTTGATGAGTTTTCATAAGGATATGGAACAGGATAAGGAAAGTTCAAAAATTTTTTGTTCCTGCAGTTTTCTCTTAATTGATATAAAGTATCTGTCGGAATCTGGCTGTAAATCCGGGTTTTGATCATTCAGGGCTCTCTCCAGCTCTCCATAATTTAGTTTATACGGTTCAGGTTATCGAAGTCGGGGTTCTGGCGAAATTTTCCTGGTATCTGGATCAACACTGACCTATCTCACAGGATATATTCCTCTTTCCCTCAGCTGGCTGTAAAATTCGTTCAGAAGCCTGTCGTTCTTCAGAATTTCTTCAGCTGTGTACCCGTTTACTTTTTTCCCGGGCAGTTCATTTACAAACTCATACAGCCCATTCTTGGATGGTTTCGGATACTGGTCGATGAAACCAACGGATGACGAAAGCCCTTCCATATTTGCAGTTATGTTCCTGTCTGAAATCCCCAGTCCTTCATCGATTGCCAGTCTGGATGAAATCCTCAGTATCAGTGCATCATCCGCTGTGCCGATGTTACCGAGATGGTCAGGTATGATGTCATCATCCTTGAGCAGATATGACAGTGCTCCAGCAATCAAAAGCCTGCCCTCCTCACTCATATTGTCCCCTCCATACAGTAAGGCTCCAAAAAGTACACCCGCATCCTGATTCAGGTTACCTGTCCACTCGTTTACGGTTTGCATAGGAAGGAACACCTGTAGCTGAGGATTGTCGAGACCCTGAGTATGATGTTCCTCCCAGGGACTCTGTCTGTCTATGGTATATTCTCTGGGGTTGAAAACCACATTCCCGGGCGGAACATTCGGAGACTTCACGTGAGTGAGGAAAAAAATAACGGGTACGTTGTCTGGTGAACGGCTTATGGCGGAGACCTGAAGAACGCTTCCGGCGAGGAGCACAATAAGAACAAAAGCTGACAGAATTATTGCTTTTTTCATGGTTTCAGCTCCTTAATATGTCCTGAATTATCGAATTTCCCCCCTCTCAAAGTAATTGTTTTTAAAAAATTTTTTATCATGAACATTGTGGGATCTCAATGTATAAATAAATTTTCAGGGCCGAGATTGGTTATAGTGGAGTTTTCTGAAAAATTTTATTCATACAGGGTTCTTACTCAATCGCATCAAGGCCAAACCCTGATACACACCTTTTCTTAACCCAAAACCCGAACTATCTCACCAAAAGAACATCTGAGCGACATAATTATAAACAGATCTCCGGGTATGCAATCCAGAGGTGTGACAAGTTTAAATATACCCTGTATGTCAGTCCTAACAGACCTGTGAGATCATGAGGAAGATTTCAAGAAGGCTTTTACATCAATAAAGAGAGTTGAATTCGTAACAAGAGCACAGATAAGGGCAAGAGAAAAAATTGTTGATGAAAGACCCGTGACCTGATTTGAGCTTGAAGGTTAAACATCTGACGAAGCCTGCAGAATTGATTTGAAGATAGAAAATGGTTGGTTAGGCTTATCAAACCAAACCAATAAGTTTTGATCCAATAATGTGGTGGCAGATGTTCAATAATAGTAAATTAATAGAACTCACGTTCAGATCTCAGATAAATACACCTCCCTGAAAGATACCCGAAATTTTTCCGGTATATATCAGAAGGATAAATACCATGGGAATGAAAGCTATGAAAGAAGGAAATTCTCTCCAGATATTTTTCAATCCGGCCCTCCAGATGAAAGAAGCCCATACAAAAAATGGGATCCTGCCAAACGTTACAATTAAAGCAATTCCTAAAAGCAGGAAAAGTTCTGAAGATAAAGATTTCGGGTGGAGTACTGGCAGGAATATGAGCAATCCAGTAATCACTGTGTTTCCGATTAATATTGGAAGAAATCCATAGCCGGTAATTGCAAAGACTTTTTTGATTTTGAGGTCTCCATTTATGATATAGGTGGCAATCAGGAAAAAGGTGGATACACCCACCCATAAAAGGAGATTCAGGCCAAACTGATATATGCCCTGGGTAAGAGAAGAATCAATTGCTGAAGGATACATTTGATAGATTTCAGGATTCAGAAATCTGAACTCAATGTATGTTGCCAAAGAGGGGAGAAGTGGAATAAAACCCGAGATGAACACCATAATTATTGCTATCTCAATATGTGGTCGTTTGCTCTTAAAATACTCTTCTGGATAAAATAATAGCCGTATACTCATTTAATCAACTCCCATACGTTCTTTTTCTTAACCCGGTTGTATCGAAATCTCAGGTATGAAATCTTAAGTGATTCCATCCTCTCCTCCATAATTTTGAAAGTTTCACCAATCTCCTTGTTTTTGAACATCTATACCCCAACTGCTTTCTGCTCTTTCTCACTGAGAAGCGATACGATCCAGTAGAAAATGGCTGAAATTACAGCAATCTCGAGATAGTTAATCAAACCTGTTAGAAGGTATTTGCCCTTGCCCTCTACCATGCTCAGCATTTCCATGGACAGAATACCCAGAATATCGAATGTCTTTCTGTGACCCATCACAGATCCAAAACCACCTGTCAGGAGAACCGATAGAAGTACGGTGGACCAGCCAATGATAGTTACATTAAGATATTTTGACGGTAAATTTTCTTAAAATGCAGGCAGGGGAGTTATAAGTGCACAGGCAAAGTAGGTGCCTGTAATAAATGCCAGATAAAGACTTAAAAGCGACATGGGTACAGATTTGAGATTCAGGATTGAAACGGAAACTGCAATTATAACAGGAACTATAATCCTCAGACGTTTGCTATTCAGAGTTGATATGAGCTTATTCAGAATGACGGCATAGATTCCTGTTAATAGAGAAGGGATAACAAAAAATATGGCTATAAATCCCCCGAGTCCTGCCACCGGATCACCTCACACAACCACATGTCTGAAAACCAACTTTCCTCCTGGTTGTATTACGATTTCAAGCGATTTAAATGGCTGAAGATTGACTGTAACAGCCTCTGTATCTTTTCCATCCACCGTTATTCTGAATGTGTATTTTCCTTCAGACCAGGTTATGAAATAGAGCGTTGGCCTTGGAAACCAGCCAAAACCTCTTTTCAGCCCTTTAACCTTTCCCGGATCAATGCTGTACGTTTTACTGAAAACACCCTTCTGATTCTGATCGATTATCTCAACCGTTACCTCATGCTCTGAGCCATCCTTGTTATAAATAGAAAATACAGGCAGTGGCTTTCCGGCAAGATATACTGGAAGAATTGCATAGAAAAGGAAGTAAAAGCATAGCACTGCCACTGCTATGCCCAGTACAGCCTTTTTCCATTTTTTCATTTACATCCCCTCTGTTCTGGATTTATTTTAATGCGAAAGGCTGAGATAATCCCGTAAAATATGGCTGTGATTATGGCAATTTCCAGATAGTTCAGCAGGAATGACACAGTAAATATGTAATCCGCTGAAATCCCTCTAAGAATATCTCTTGGAAAAATTTGCAGAAAATCGAATTTACCTGAATTAACTTCTGGATTGGCCAGCAGAATGGGTGTTAAAATTAAAGACCATGACACAATAATCACGTTCAGATACTTTTCTGGCAGATAATTTTCGAAGATCAGAACTGGTGTGAT
>WAJW01000097.1 GCA_015523685.1 Archaeoglobaceae archaeon | reverse complement strand
CATATACACTCTGTGTTCGAATTTTTTCTGCAGAGGAATGTAATCTGCAAGGGGATGCACGTATTCCGTCCCAACAAGATCCTCTCCGAGAACGACATCAACTATCTCCCATGAATCAAACCCTGCCTTTGAAAGAACACCCTCAAGCAATTCTTTTGCCATGATAAGATACTCATCTCCCTTCTCCCCATGAACCTTCACCCTGGCATATTCAAGGGAGGGATGCACCGCGACAGCCATGTTTGCGGGAATTGTCCATGGAGTTGTTGTCCATATCACGATGAATTCTCTATCCCTTCCTTTCAGAGGGAACTTCACATATATGGAGGGATCAGACTCATCCCAGTACTCAACCTCCGCATCTGCAATTGCGGTTTCACATCTGGGACACCAGTTCACAACCCTTTTTCCCTTTTCCAGAAGCCCTTTCCTGTACGCCTGTTCCAGCGTCCACCATGCTGCTGATATGTAATCGGATGAAACCGTTACATATGGGTTTTCCCAGTCCATCCATACCCCGAGACGCTGAAACTGCTCCGTCATCTCCTTCATATTGCTTAAAGCATAATCCATGCATTTTTTTACGAATCTTTCAACCCCGTAATCCTCGATATCTTTTTTAGTCTTAAAACCCAGCTCATTCTCCACCTTGACCTCAATAGGGAGTCCGTGCATGTCCCATCCGGGCCTGTCAATCACATTGAAACCTCTCATCCTCAGATATCTCAGATATGTATCTTTTATCACCTTGTTCCAGGCAGTCCCGAGATGTATTCTTCCCGTTGTATAGGGTGGACCATCAACAAAGAAGAACTTCTTCCCAGATCTATTCTTCTCACAAACCTGCCTGTAAATCTGATTATCTTCCCAGAATCTGGTTATCTCCTCTTCCATCTCTCCCGGTTTGAAATAAGGAGGAAAT
Organism: Archaeoglobaceae archaeon; assembly: GCA_015523685.1. Classification (GTDB taxonomy): domain Archaea; phylum Halobacteriota; class Archaeoglobi; order Archaeoglobales; family JdFR-42; genus WAJW01. The sequence goes on along the minus strand of WAJW01000097.1, from coordinate 1,789 downwards.
TCAGTGCTATTCATCATCAGCGATAGACTCAAATAATCTGTTTTAAATATTTCGCTTCATTCTTCTGTTAACCGGCATGCAGGAATGCACAAGTATTTTATCTCTTTAGATTCTTTTTAACCCAGAAATATTCAGGGAGGGTGAAAACATCGAGGCGGTGATCTGGGTTGAAAAATATCGTCCTGCAAGACTCGATGAAATCGTGGGTCAGGATGAAGTTGTTAAGAGACTCAAGTCATATGTCCAGACAGGAAATATCCCCCATCTCCTTTTTTCCGGACCTCCCGGAACTGGAAAGACAGCTTCAGCTCTCGCATTAACAAGGGAGCTTTTCGGAGATGAGTGGCAGAGCAACTTTATAGAGTTGAATGCAAGTGATGAAAGGGGTATAGATGTTGTAAGAAATAAAATCAAGGATTTTGCAAGAACCTCCCCTCTGGGTGGGGCAAACTTCAAAATCATTTTCCTTGATGAGGCCGATGCTCTCACCCCCGATGCCCAGGCGGCTCTCAGAAGGACCATGGAAAGATACTCCAGGACGTGCAGATTCATCCTTTCGTGCAACTATCTCAGCAGGATAATAGAGCCCATCCAGTCGAGATGCGCAATTTTCAGATTCAGGCCCGTTAGTGAGGAGGCCATGCGCAGGCGTCTACTGGAGATAGCTGAGAGGGAGGGTTTAAAACTTACGGAGGGGGGGTTGAAAGCCATAACCTATATCTCTGAGGGTGATTTCAGAAAGGCGATAAATGCCCTTCAGGGTGCTTCCGCTTTAACTGATGAGATAGACGAGGACTCGGTTTACCAGATCACCGCGACCGCAAGACCTGCAGAGGTCTGGAATCTTATCGAAAAAGCACTTAAAGGGGACTTTCATTCGGCAAGGAACATTCTTGACAGTCTTCTCATCGAGTACGGCATGTCAGGAGAGGATCTGATAAACCAGATTTTCAGAGAGATAATAAAATCGGGCATTGATGAGAGGCTGAAGGTTCAGCTTGTTGATAGACTGGGGGAAATCGATTTCAGGCTAACGGAAGGGGCCAACGAAAGGATCCAGCTTGAATCCTACATTGCCTATCTGAGTCTTGTCGGGAAGAATCATCCGAATACATAGTCACAGACTTCGTCCACCATATCGGACACGTCAATGCCCATCTCTCTGGCAAACACAAGAGCAATAACAGAGGCGTCGAGCATACGGTCGTATTCCTCATATTTATCATTTATTTCGGCAATTATATCCTTCCTGTCTTTTCCCGTTTTTGCCACAATTCTATCCACAATAATATCGAAGGGGGTTATTTCCATAATTTTCCTGAAGTCAGGAGTAAAATCCGGTGGAATGGAGACCGTATCGATATCTATTCCCGGCTCCAGGGTGTCATCCCTCTGTTTGATAAATCCCCTCTTAACAGCCTTTTCAAGGACAACCCTCGATTGATCAGGTGAAAACCATTTCAGATCAAGAGATAAAGCAAAAATGAATTCAGAAATGGTCATTTCTTTTTTGCCCTTTATCTTAAAAGGAGCAACTCCAGAATACATCAGATCCAGGTTCATCCCTCCAGAAAGGACAATATCTCTGCGGTTGCTGTTCTCTGCAGACCCCTCACATGATGGATGTACAGGGTCAGAACATCATTTGCCTTATCGGCCCTTATGAGAAACTCGTCAGTGTACATCGGTACCTCATAATCATGGGTTTCAAGAAGATAATCTATCTTAATCCTGAAATCCATCTTTCCAGCATCGGGAATATCAGAAACGAGATCACCCATATCTGGCA